>CAKOXL010000012.1 GCA_934130105.1 uncultured Bacilli bacterium
AAATACCTACGTTTACCATGAAGAAGGACTAAATAAATCTTTTGTTAGCAATAATGAATCCAAAGAAAGCTTTAGAGTACAAGGCAGTACTAGAAATGTTTTTGGAGCTAGTAGGTATCATTTATCAAATGGTGTTTACGTAAACAGTAATTCTATTTTATTAAATCCGGCTTCAATGGATTTAGAATATGCTACTACTTTGCAAAAAGAAATTAATTCCCGTGCTTTACAGAAATGGATAGCAAAAGATCCTATTCATAATGATAGAAATAATTTTAAAGAAAGCTTATTAATTAAAAATTTTGCAGTTAACAATCAAAAATTTAGGTTAATTGATACTAGAAATATGGTACCACTTGGTAAAACAAGTGATCCAATTACAGAGTTAACAGCCGAGCTATCTATTAAATTAATGTTTTTAGATTCTGTACTTAAAAACTATGAATCTGAAAAAGACAAGAATGAAGAAATCAATATTAAAATGTAATTATTAAGATATACTTTTGTATATCTTTTTGCAGTAGGAGGATACTATTAAGAAAATTGAAAATATATAATAGATTTGTTACTATATAGTTAGACATTCTAAGGAGTATAATATATGAAAAAAATTATTAGTGTAGAAGAATCTACTCAGATTCAAAAATTACAGAGAAAAAAATTAAATTATAAAATAGGTGCTTTTTGTACCGCAATACTAATTGCATTTTCAAATACTGGTTGCAGTATTAAGCAAGCTGAAAACGGTTTTAATCAATATGAGGATGGTGAAAGCATCGACCATTTTAATTTAAAAAATGCTTTATACCAAACATTTGATTTTGATGTACTTACATCACCTGATAAAATAAAAGTTTACCATAACCTAAATAATACAGGGTATTTGTTAAGTTATGATATCAGTCGTGATATAAGCCGTAATGATGATGAATGGGAAATATTAGGAACTTTCGAGGATTATGATATTTCTTCTGATTTGTTGTCTTTTTATAATCAAACAAATGAAACAGTTAATTGTTATAGAGAATATGTAAGAGAGTATAATGTTAGTACGAATAAATATAGTGAATGGCATTCTACAGATAATACTATGGCTATAACTGATACTGTACCACAGATAACTCCAACTAGTGAATGGAGATTTGAAGCATATGATAATACAAATACTTATACTTATCAAGATCTTAATATTTATACTAGCAATTCTCTGGTTGTTCCTGCATTTGAAGATGTTAGTAATGCTACTAGAACTATATCAAGTATTTATATAGGAATAGATAATATAGAAAATGGTTTAAAAAATGTTAATCCAGAAAAATGGGAGAATAAAGGAAACTTAGATAACTATGTAAATAGTATGGCACATACTATAGAAAGAGGTAGATAGTTATGAATAGAATAGGCAAGATTATTATGCTTGATGATCAAACAAAATATATGATAATGGATCAAGGTAATTATAATCAAAAATGTTATTTTATGATGAGTAAGTTAGATAATTTTGATAATCTAACAGAAGAATTTTCTATTATGGAAGAAGAAGTAGTAAATGGTGAAAGTTTATTATCAAAAGTAACAGACAATAAATTATTAGAAGCATTAGCAAAATATTTTAGAGAAAGAGCGTTAAAGTCAGAAGAAACACCTTCAATATAAGCAATAAATTAAACGATACATAATACTTAAGACATTATCATAAGATAAACATATTCATACTTTATTATCAAAAAATGATTGACTTTTCTAAATTATAGTAGTAATATCAATCTTAATATTTCAGGGGGTGATGTTATGAAACACTTTATCAAACCTATTGATTTTGGTAATTGTTTATTTGCAAATGATATTTTCAAATGCTTTCATAATGCATTCCTTAGAATAAAAGCGTAACGCCGTTTTGGTCTGTTTACGCTTTTTTTAATTATTGGAGGTGGGGATTTTGAAAAGTGCATCTTTAGATGATTTACTAAAACTATTATCTACTTATTCAGAAGAAGAAGTAGATAAAATAAAAAGAGCATACAATTATGCTTATAATTTGCATCGTGGGCAATATAGACAAAGTGGAGAGGAATATATAACTCATCCATTAGCTGTTGCATGTATTTTGGCCGAGATGCACGCTGATGCCGATACAATATGTGCAGGTCTTCTACATGATACTATGGAAGATACAAATACTACTAAAGAAGAAATAGCAGAAAATTTTGGAAGCGACGTTGCCAATTTAGTAGATGGTGTTACTAAAATTAGTAAAATGAATTTTTCTAAACAGGAACAAAATTTGGCTAATACCAGAAAAATAATCACTAGTATGGCTACTGATATTAGAACAATTATTATCAAATTAGCTGATCGATTACATAATATGAGAACACTAGAGTTTAAATCAGAGTTTAAGCAAAAAGAAAATTCAGTAGAAACTATGGAAATATTTGTTCCAATTGCGTACCAGATAGGTGCATATCGTATTAAAAGTGAATTAGAGGATTTATCACTACAATACTTAGAACCTAATATATATAAAAGCTTACAAGAAAAAATAATAAGGATTGAAGAAGAGAGTAATCCTTGCATTCAAGAAATGTTATTTAAAATTAATAAAATACTAAGCGATAGAAATATACCTAATGAAATTAAGGTAAGAACCAAAAATATCTATGGTATCTATAAAAGATTATATTATCAGAATCATCAAAAATTAAGTGATATTCATGATTTAATATCTTTTAAAATTATGGTAGATGAAATAGATACTTGCTATTTATTACTAAGACCAATACATGAAACATATAAACCAGTAAATAGTAAATTTAAAGATTATATATGTAATCCTAAGACAAATATGTATCAATCACTTCATACTACGGTTTTTGGACCAGATAGTAGACTAATTCAAATGCAGATTAGAACTTTCGATATGGATAAAATAGCATCTTTTGGACTTCCAACATATTGGGCTATTAATAAGGATGAAGCAAGAGAAAGAATGCAAGCGGATTTAAGAAGTAAGTACCCATTTTATAATTCACTATTAGAAATTAATCAAGCATTTGGTGATAATTTGGAATTTGTAAACCAAGTAAAAAGAGAACTATTTTCTGAAAAAGTTTATGTATATACTACTAAAGGTGAAACAATTGAGCTTCCAAAAGGGTCTACTCCTATTGATTTTGCTTACCAAATTAGTAGAGATTTAGGAAACACTATGATTCAAGCAGTTGTAAACGATAAAAACGTACCAGTTGATTATGAATTAAAAAATAAAGATAGAGTAAGAATTATAACAGATGATCTTTCTTTTGGACCTAGAAGTGAATGGATAGATAAAGTTAAAACAACTAAAGCTAAAAGAATGATAAAGGAATTTATTAGGGGATAGTAGTATTTAGGAATCTACTATGTATATAGAGTTAGCTAATTACTTAAAAAATGAATAAATTAAAAACAGAGAAATTATATATCATTAGTTTCTCTTTTTTATATAAAAATAAAAACATCAGATGCCACAATTTGCACAAAAACTATTAAAGCAATTGAAAATATATGATAGATTTGTTACTATATAATTAATAAGTCTAAGGAGATGTATAAATGAAAAAAATTGTTAACGTAGAAGAATCTAATCAAATTCAAAAACTACAAAGAAAAAAATTAAATTATAAAATAGGCGCTTTTTGTACAGCAATACTAATTGCATTTTCAAATACTGGTTGCAGTATTAAGCAAGCTGAAAATGGTTTTAATCAATATGAGGATGGTGAAAGCATCGACCATTTTAATTTAAAAGATGCCTTATATCAAACATTTGATTTTGATGTACTTACATCACCTGATAAAATAAATGTTTATCATAATCTAAACAATACAGGGTATTTGCTTGACTATTATCATACAAGTGTACATATTTATGGTGATGAATGGGAAATATTAGGAACTTTCGAGGATTATGATATTTCTTCTGATTTGTTATCTTTTTATAATAAGATAAATGAAACTTCTAGCTGTTATAGAGAATATACAAGAGAGTATAATGCTGACACTAATCAATATAGTGAATGGCACCAAACAGATAATACTATAGCTATAACTGATACTGTACCACAGATAACTCCAACTAGTGAATGGAGAATTGAAGTGTATGATAATACGAATACTTATACCTATCAAGATCTTAATATTTATACTAGCAATTCTCTGGTTGTTCCTACCGGTGAAAGTATTAATGATGGGGTAATTACTACATCTAGTATTTATATAGGAATAGATAATCCAGAAGATGGTTTAAAAACAGTTAATCCGGTAAAATGGGAGAATAAAGGAAATTTAGATAGCTATGTAAATAGTATGACACATACTATAGAAAGAGGTAGATAGTTATGAATAGAATAGGTAAGATTATTATGCTTGATGATAAAACGAAATATATGATAATGGATCAGGGTAATTATAATCAAAAGTGTTATTTTATGATGAGTAAGTTAGATAATTATGATAATCTAACAGAAGAATTTTCTATTATGGAGGAAACAGTAGTAAATAGTGAAAGCCTATTATCAACAGTAACAGACAATAAATTATTAGAAGCATTAGCAAAATATTTTAGAGAAAGAGCATTAAATTCAGAAGAAGCACCTTCAATATAAACAATAAATTAAACGATACATAATACTAGCAACAAATATTGAAATTGACAAAAAGTAAATTTTATGTTACAATATGCCCAATTTCGAGCAGTATTAGGAAGAGAAAGAGGGAAAATATGAAAAATTTAAAAGTGAATGAAGAATTAATTTCTAAGGTTCAAGAAACTTATAAACTAGATAGAAAATCTAGTATTAGATTTATTCAAAGAAAACCATCTTTAATGAAAAAACATATAAAAAATGAAAAGAATATAATTAAAGAACTGAAAAGATTAAATCAAAATCCTGAATATTGCTGGGCTATCGACATGGAAAACCGCAATTTAGATAGATTAGATGATTGTGCTTTATTTTATCGTGGTAATTCTATTACATATCGCGAATTGTTTAAACAACGTGATAGTTTTGCTAAATCTTTTAAAGCTTTAGGTATTGAAAAAGGTGATGAGATACCAATTTGTATATCTAATATCCCGGAACTTGTTTCTATGCTTATGGCTATTAATATGATAGGGGCTAAAGCTAATATTTTTGGTGCGGATTTTAGCCACGATTATATTGAGGAAATATTAAATGGTTGCAGTAAAAAAATATTTATTGCATCTGATGATAATTATGAAAAAGTAAAAGATGTTGTATCAGAAGTTGGAAATGCCAAAAAAATAATTTTTTCTTTGGCCGATTCACTACCAAATGGTATTGATCCATACTATGAATATGATAAGCCTTTTTATGAATTTAAAAGTAGGGTAACTGATTTTAAAAAAGATGATAGTACCATCATGTCAAAGGCGGATTTCATTGAATCAGGAAAAAATTACACTGGTCCTGTAAAAGAAAGAGTTAGTTTGGAAGATGAATTTACTATTACATATAGTAGTGGCTCAACTAAAATTGGTAGACCAAAGGCAATCGTTCACACTAACCGTAGTTATGTAACTATGGCTAGATTCCATGATACTGACTTATCAAGATTGCCAGAAATGAAAAACATAATTGGTTTAGCCCATATTCCACCACATTCAAATACAGATTTGATTACCAGTATCTCTGATACATTATCACAAGGATGTACTGTTGCTTTAGAACCTATTTATGATAAGTCTTTCTTTGCTAGAAGTTTATATATTAATAAACCAGATTATGTTCCTGCAACTAGAAGCTTTTGGATCTATGCCATTAAGAACTTTAATGGTGATGAATTTTTAAAAAATACTGATTGGTCATTTTTAAAAATACCAGTATCAGTTGGAGAGGCTATTTCTCAAAATGAAGAAAAATTTATTAATCAAGGGTTTAGAAAACTAAAAGCAGGTAAAGATAAGCTACCACGTCCATTATATCCTTTAACCATTTCAATTGGTGGTGGAGACTGTGAACATGGTGGAATATTTTTTACAATGTTTAAAATTTTAAGAGAAAAAGTTTCATTTAGTAAAGATGATTTTGGGCTAGTACCTTTTCAATCAGTTGAATGTACTGCACTAAGAGAAGATGGTAGTGAGTGTAATTATGGAGAATTGGGAAGACTGGTAGCTAATTCCCCAGGAAATATGAAAAAGTACAAAAATAATCCAACTGCAACAGATAAATTTTTTATAAAAGATAATAATGGTAAGGTATGGGCCGATTGTCATGTCTGGGGTTATATTAATCATAAAGGAAATGCTATTATGAAAGGCAGAATGGGTAATGAATTTCATTTATCAGATGGTTCATTGTATCCAACATTCCTAATATCTGATATTGTTTTAAAAGATACTAAAAATATTTTATCCTGTGAGGTTGTAAATGTTTCAGATAATAATGGTATAGAAATTCCAGTTATTCATTTTGAGCTTCAGCCTAACAGAAACAAAAAAATATTTAAAACTTTAGATGGTATTAGTGCAAGAATTCAAAAATATGTGCCAAAAGAGTTAGCCGATAGGATTATATTTAGAGTACATAGTGGTAACGATTCATTTTTACTTACTGGTTGTGGTAAAAGAAGCGTACTAGCATTAGAAGAGGAAAAATTTTCTTTTAATTGCTTCAAATATAATCAAGATGGCTATATAGAGTTAATCGACAGCAATTACATTTACTCTTACCAAAAAGAACCAAATAAAGAAAAATGTAAAAAAGTGCAATAGGCACTTTTTTTCTTTATATAATTGTTTTATAATGATTACAATAGGAGTTGATAGTAATGAGTAGTGGCTTATTTTTTCCAATTACTAGTTTATTTTTTAGTATATTATTAAATGTTGTTTATTTTACAAAAAAAAGAATAGATAATTTTGAAAACCATCTGTATAAGTATATGGTAATTACTAATTTAATTGCATTAATATTTGAATTTTTTTGTACTTATTTTTCATATAATTACCATTCAATTTTAAGTCCAATTGTTTTAAAAGTTTATTTGTTGTTATTATTATCATGGATTACCGTTTTGACTATTTATATGATGTATATAGCACGTGGTAAAAGTTATTTTAAAGCAATGAGTATTGTATTTTGTATTTTATCTGTTATGGTGTGTCTTTTACCAATTCATTTCACCATAGCTCCTTATGGTCCTAGTGTTTACGGAGCATCAGTTAATGTCATTTATTTTATGAGTGCTTTTTTCGGAATTATTTGGCTAATCAGTGTATTAACTAACATTTCATCTTTGCATAATAAAAAGTGCATCCCGATTATACTTTATTGGATTATGGGATTAACAATTGCAGTCATTCAGTATTTGATACCTGGTTTATTATTAATTACACCTATGGAAACTTTTGTAACTTTTTTAATGTATTTTACGATAGAAAATCCTGATATGAAAATGATAGAACAGCTTAATATTGCTAAAAGCCAAGCAGAACGTGCTAATCAAGCTAAAAGTGACTTTTTAAGTAATATGAGTCATGAAATTAGAACACCACTTAATGCTATTGTTGGATTTAGTCAGGCATTGCAGGAAGAAAATTTATTACTTCAAGCCCAAGAAGAAGTAAAAGATATTGTAATGGCTAGTGAGACTTTATTAGAGATTGTAAATGGTATTTTAGATATATCTAAGATAGAAGCAAATAAATTAGAAATTGTTAGTACCGAATATAATTTACAAGCCGTATTAGACGAACTTGTTTCTTTATCAAAAGCAAGACTAGGGGAAAAACCAATTGAATTTAGATGTGTCTTTGACCCAACTATTCCGTCTTACTTATATGGCGATAAAGTACGTGTAAAACAAGTTATATTAAATATATTAACTAATGCCATTAAATATACAAAACAAGGCTTTATCGAATTTAAAGTATCTTCCATTCAAAAAGATGGAGTATGCCGTTTAATTATTTCAGTAGAAGATTCTGGAATTGGTATTAAACCTGAAAGTATTAACAAACTATTTACTAAGTTTGAACGACTTGATATTGAAAAAAATAATACTATTGAAGGAACAGGATTAGGACTTGCTATTACTAAGAAATTACTAGAATTAATGGGTGGACAAATAGTAGTTCAAAGTGTTTATGGAAAAGGTTCTAAGTTTACAATTGCTCTTGATCAAAAAATAGTAACAAATCCAACTACCGTAGTAGAAACAAAAACCGTTGTAACTACTTCACTAGATTTAACTGGTAAAAAGATATTAGTAGTAGATGATAACATGATTAACTTAAAAGTTGCTAGTCGTTTATTAAAAGATTATAACTGTCTTATTGATACTGTAAGTAGTGGCTTTGATTGTATTGATAAAATAAATAATGGAGCTAGCTACGACTTAATTTTGATGGATGATATGATGCCAAAAATGAGTGGAGTAGAAACATTCCATAAATTAAGAGAAAATGAGAATTTTAATATTCCAACAATAGCTTTAACGGCTAATGCTATTTCTGGCATGAAAGAAAAATACTTAAGTGAAGGTTTTCAAGATTATTTAGCAAAGCCAATTGAAAAGACAGAATTATATAGAGTATTAGCAAAATTTCTACAACAAAAATAAAAAATATGTTATACTTAATAAAGATAAGAGGAGTGTATAAAGATGAAAGATGTTAATTTATTAATTAGTAATGGAGTAAATATTGAAAAAAGTTTAGAGCTATTTGGTGATATGGAAACTTATAACGATACATTACATGATTTTTTAAGTGAAGTAGAAGGAAAATTAGCTAAAATTAAGACTTATAAAGAAACTGGTGATATGGCTAATTATGCTATTTTAGTTCATTCATTAAAAAGTGATAGTAAATATTTTGGTTTTGAAAAGCTAGCTGAACTTGCTTATAATCATGAAATGGAAAGTAAAGCTAATAACATGTATTATGTAACAGACCATTTTGATGAATTAATGACAGAAGCAAATAGAATAGTTACTTTAGTAAAACAATATATGGGAATTGCCACTAATAATACTAATCAAGCAGTAAGACCATTAGTAATTAAGGATAAGACTATTTTAGTAGTAGATGATTCTAACGTTGTTCGTAATTTTGTATATAAAATTTTTAATAGTGAATATGATGTTTTAATTGCAAATGACGGCAAAGAAGCATTAGATATCATTAAATCAAATGTTGATGATAAAATTGTTGGTATGTTACTTGACCTTAATATGCCTAATGTAGATGGCTTCCAAGTATTAGATTATTTTAAACAAGCTAATTTGTTTGCTAGAATCCCAGTAGCTATTATTACAGGAGAGGGAACACAAAATAATATTGAAAGAGCATATCAATATCCAATCGTTGATATGTTACAAAAACCATTTAATGAAGTAAATGTTAAAAATATCGTTGACAAATTAATTATGGTTCGTAGTATGAATCAAAATCGTTAATTATTTATAATTTTTAAAATTTATAAATGATTCTAAAATTTAATTCAAGCTAATTAATTGAAAAAAATGTTGCTTTATGATATAGTAATATCATTGATTTAGTACTTAATTTAATGATTAAGTACTTATTTTTTTGAAGGGACTGATTATATGTTTATAGATGAGGTTACAATTGAAGTACACGCTGGTAATGGTGGCGATGGATGTTGTGCATTTAGACGTGAAAAATTTATTCCTATGGGTGGACCATATGGTGGTAATGGTGGCCGTGGCTCTAATATCGTTTTTAAAGTAGATGAAGGCTTACATACCTTACTTGATCTTCGCTATAATCGTATTATTAAAGGTAAAAAAGGCGAAAATGGTACTGGCAAAAACTGTAATGGTAAAAATAGTGAAGATATTATTATCAGAGTACCACAAGGTACAGTTATAACTGATACAGATACAAATTTAATAGTAGCTGACTTAAAAAATAAAAATGACGAAGTAATTGTTGCTTATGGTGGCCGTGGTGGCCGTGGTAATACTGCTTTTAAAACTCAATCTAATCCTGCACCTAACTTTAGTGAAAATGGTGAACCAGGTGAAGTCAAATATTTAAAAGTAGAACTTAAAATGTTAGCAGATGTTGGCTTAGTTGGACTACCTAGTGTTGGAAAAAGCACCATCATTTCTATGGTATCAAAAGCAAAACCTAAAATAGCTGCTTATCATTTTACTACGTTAACTCCTAATCTTGGTGTGTGTAGAGATGAATTAGGTAGAAGCTTTGTAATGGCAGATTTACCAGGTTTAATTGAAGGAGCTAGTCATGGTGAAGGCTTAGGAGATCGTTTCTTACGTCATATTGAAAGAACAAAAGTAATTGCCCATGTTATTGACATGAGTGGCTATGAAGGAAGAGATCCTTACGATGATTATCAGGTAATTAATAAAGAATTAAAAGATTTTAGTGATAAACTTTTGAAAAAGCCGCAAATTATCATTGCTAATAAGATGGATTTACCAAATGCTAAAGAAAATCTAAAAAAATTTAAAGAAAAAGTAAAGTTACCTGTTTATGAAATTAGTGCAATGTCTAATATTGGTTTAGATGAAGTTTTAAAAGCTTTAGGTGATGCACTAGATAAAATAGAAGATACTCCATTATTTGAAGAAGATCAATTTGAAGGACATGTCCTTTACAAATTTAAGAAAGAAGAACCATATGTAATCACTAGAGAAGATAACGGTACTTGGGTATTATCAGGAGACGAACTTGAAAAACTATTTAGAATGACAAAGTTTACAACTGAAGAAGGAATATTAAGATTTACTCGTCGTCTTCGTAAAATGGGTGTTGATGACAAGTTAGAATCACTTGGCGCCAAAGAAGGGGATATTGTTCGCATTCTAGATTTTGAATTTGAATATCGTAATTAGACTTAAATATTGTTTTGATTGAAAATTTACTGAAAAAGTAAATTTTTTTGTAAAGTAAAATATGGTGCTTTTATTAAATATTTGGATAATTCAAGACTTTTCATTTATATATAGGAGTAACAGCTAAACAGTAATTTATTATTAAGATTGGAGAATGTGAAAATGGAATATTATTTAGATAAAGTAAATATGAAAGATAAGGACATACTTTATAGGTTATTGCAATATTCTTTGTTTGAAGAAAGTTTAAATGATGGCAATGAAATGAATGAAGATGCCATATATGAGTATAAATATTTTGATTTATACTTTTTCGATAATAATAGAGATGCATATTTTATTAAAGATAAAGCTGATGACAAATTATTAGGTTTTGTTATGATAAATACTTATGTACAAAAATTTGAAAATGGACATAGTATTGCTGAATTTATGATTATTCCTAAATACAGGAGAAAAAAGTTAGGAGAAAGAGTTGCATTTGATTGCTTTAATATGTACAAAGGTAACTGGGAAGTATCTCCATCTATTGGAAGTGAATCGGCATATAACTTTTGGAATAATGTTATATGCAAGTATACAAATAATAACAATAAATATGAAGATAGAATATTTATGTTTATTAATAAATAACTATGAAATAGAAATTAAAAAAGATATCAATGTTTTAACTATAATTGGTATCTTTTAATCTTTAATTTCTAAAATATCATTAACTTTATAAACACTACTAACTCCTAATGGAAATTCATATGTGTAATAAACTTTTCTTTTAGGAAGTATAATCCTATTCGGTTTTAAACCTTCATATATTTTTAAAATTTTATTATTTTTATCAGTCATGATAACGTCTATTTTTTGCATCATAAAAAAAGTATGAATGCTATTACATTTTTTAAATCTTTTTCCGCTAGTTATCTTTTTTTTATAAAACATAAATCCAATTAGTCTTTTTTTAAAACTATTACATTCATCTAGTTTGATTATACTGTTATCACACATAAGAAACATAATACCACCGCTTTAAGTATAACAAACTAAATTTAATTTGACAAACTTAATAATTTATCTTAAACTCTAATTATAGGTGATGGTATGAAAAATAATAAAGCTCAAGCATTAGTTGAGTACATATTAATTATTGCTTTAATGTCTATTATTATAATAAGTTTAATTAAATATTTTGGCGGTTATTTAAAGGATGCTATTACGAAAACATCTTGTAATATAGCTGGACTTGAATATGTTGCTGGTGAAAATAGGGGAGAAGCTACCTGTAAAGATAGTAGTCTAGATATATTTTCTGATGTTGATTAATAATATAATTAATAGGTGATTACATGTTTAATGAAGAACAGTTTAATTCTTATTTTGAAGAATTATTTTTAAGAGGAAAAGTTAGTAGTGCTGATCGTTGTGATATAGAAAAATTAAGGCATGATTTACTTAATATAGAAGAAAAAGAAATATTAGGTTTTAGCGAAATTGACACATATAAGTTAAGATGCTTTTTTGGTATTGATACCAAGAATAAGAAAGTAAGTAATTTAGAAGTTTATGAATATCTTGGTATACCACAAAGGTTAGTAATTTTTGATAGCCGCAATATAAATGGTGTTAAGATACGTGCTAATTTTGAAAATCAAGCTAAACAAAAAAAGATAACTAAAGAATTTTAAAAGAAGATATGCAAACTTCTTTTTTTTTGTACCAACTTATGCTATACTTTTAATTAGAATAGGATGTTGGGATAGTGATAATGATGCTAAATAAGAAAGCACAAGCTTTAGTTGAATTTATACTAGTACTGCCGGTAATTATATTAATAATTTTAGGCAGTATAGATATTTTAAATATTGTTATTAAGAAAAACGAACTAGAAAATAAAGTATCCGATCAAATTATACTGTTTCAAAGTAAACAAATTTCTATTGAAGAGTTAGAACAAAAATTAAAAACTAACAATACAAAAGTAAGTATAAATACAAATGAAGAATCATTTATAACGATTGAAGTAAAAGAAAAAGTTACTTTTATAACTCCTATTGTTAGTAATATTTTATCACCTTTTTCCATCAGTACTAAAAGGGTGGTAGCATATGAATAATAAAGGACAGGTATTTGCTTTATTTATAATAATCTTACCGGTTATATTATTTATAGTAATGCTAGTTATTAATCAAACATATCTACTATACTTAAAAAAAAGTCAAAATAACCTTGGCGTTTATCTATGTAACTATGCTTTAACAAATGATGATAATGATAAAATAAAAGAATTAGCACTTAAAAACGATTCCAATTTAAAAACTATTGAAATAACTAGAGATAGTAAAACTACCATAACATTAGAAAAAGAAATAAAAAACATATTTAGTATGGTTAATAGTTCTAACAATCAAATAAAAACAAAAACACAGTGTGTTAAGTAAAGGGGTATTATATGAAAAATAAATCAAAAATAATTACGGTTACTTCTTCTAAAGGTGGAGTAGGAAAAACAATTTTTATTCTCAATTTAGCAGGAATATTAGCCAAAATGGAAAAGAAAGTATTATTAGTTGACTGTGATTTTACTGGTGGTAGTATTGCCTTAAACTTAGATTTAAAGCCATTAAAAAACATATATAACATTTCTCTTGATATGCTAAGTAACTGTTACCACAATTTCTCTAACTATGTTACTAAATATCATAAAAATATAGATGTTGTAGCTTCTTCAAAAGATCCTAAAGAAGCAATAAAGATAGATATTAATTATATTTTAGCTTTTCTAGAAGAAGCTAAAAACTATTATGATGTTATCCTAATAGATACTACTCATGGTTTAACAAAAGAAAATACTATGATACTAGACAAAAGTGATACCATTCTTTACATGTTAACGAATGATTTAATGGATATTAAAAACACGAAATCTTTTATGGAAGTTGCTAACAAAATTGAAATGGATAATATTAAAGTTATTTTAAATAATTCTAGAGATATCAATTTAAACTATTTTTCTAAATACGATATTAGAAGTATGATTGGAAGAAATATAGATTATAGTCTTAATCGTAGTTTATATATAAAAAATATTACTAGCTTTTTAATGGAAGGTGAAATATTTACATTAAATAAGAGCTTAACATTTAAAGATAGAAAAGATTTATACAAATTAGAGCGTATGGCTAAAGACTTAGTAATGGATAGTGAGGAATAGTTATGAAGAAAACGTTAACAGAAGAACTTGATATTGAAAATTATAATAAAAATATTAAATTTATACCTGATTATGATGTCTTTAAAGATAAAGAATTACTTGATAAATTAAGGAAGTTAATTATTCAAAAATTACTTGATAATCCTATTTTTGATAGTGATAATGCCAAGGAAATAATTAAGTATCAGATTAATACAGTTTTAGAGGATTATGATTTATCTAGTTTAGAGCAAAGTCATATATACAATTTAATAGAAAATGAAATAAACGGCTATGGCCCAATAACTGAATTATTAGATGATAAGAATGTAACTGAAATCATGGTAAATGGTCCTGATGATATTTATGTTGAAACAGAAGGTAAATTAGTAAAAGATGATACTATTTCTTTTATTAACAATGAGCATATATTAAGAACAATAGAAAGAATGGTTCAAAAAGTAGGAAGAACTATTGATGCTTCTAATCCTATGGTTGATGCAAGACTTTCTGATGGTAGTAGAATAAATGCTATTATCCCTCCATTAAGTATAAATGGTCCAGTCTTAACAATTCGTAAATTTAAGCATGACATGGATGATATAGATGACATGATAGCTAACGGTACCCTAACACCATATATGGCTAGATTCTTAGAAGCATGTGTTAAAGCTAAGTTAAACATCGTTATCTGCGGTGGTACTGGTAGTGGTAAAACAACACTATTAAATGTTTTATCTAGTTTTATTGATAAAGGTGAAAGAATTATTACTATTGAAGATATCGCCGAACTATCATTAATGCAACCACATGTAATTTCACTTGAAACAAGAGAAGATAATTATAAAAATGATTGTAGTGTATCAATCAGAGATTTAGTTAGAAACGCTCTACGTATGCGTCCAGATAGAATAATAGTCGGAGAAGTACGTGGTGGTGAAGCATTAGATATGTTGCAAGCTATGAACACAGGCCATGAAGGTAGTATAACGACACTTCATGCTAACACACCATCAGATGCAATTCATAGAATGGAAACTATGGTTTTAATGAGTGGTATTGAAATGCCTGTAAAAGTAGTTCGTGAATATATAGAAAGTGCTATTAATATTGTTGTTGAAATAGAAAGACTATCAGATGGTAGAAGAAAAGTAACTAATATAAGTGAAGTAGTAGGATTTAATCAAGATGAAATTTTACTTCAAAGTATCTTTGCTTTTAAACAAGAAGGTCTTGATGATAACAACAATGTAGATGGTGAGTTTGTTTTATATAATTATTTGCCAAAGGTATATTCTAAAATAGTAAGAAAAGGTATTACATCCCTTGATGACATATTTAACCCAATAATTGAGAGTATTAATAAAAAGAATAAAGAAAACAAAGCTCATTCTAATAACTTAAAAGAAAAAAATAGAAAAGAGTGATAATATGTCAGAAAGCAATGTAAAAGTTTTAATCATTCTTAGCTTAATAATGGTAGTAATTATCATATGGTTAATGCTTACACTACGTAATATTAAAATTAAAAAAAGAATAAGAGATTATGTTATTAATAGTAGTGATACCGAAGATATATCATTAATAGGTAAAGTATTTAAAAAATATTTCAAAATAAGAAAATCATTAGTTGTAATACTTAAAAAAATCTTTACTAAAAAAATAGATAATAATTATAATGAAAAGCTATTATATCTAGCTGATAAACTACTATTAGCGCTAACAACACTAATTATATACTTAATAATAAGCTTAATTAATTTTAAAAAGCCACAATTTATCTTAATGATATTATCTTTACTTGTTGGTTATTTAATTCCCATTTTAAGAAAAAAACTATTGTATATAATAAATAGAAGACAAGTAGAAAAAGATTTATTAAAGGCAATATCTTTAATAAACAGTAGTTTAGCATCAGGTAAAAGTATGATTCAATCCATAAAAGTTATATCTGTTGAACTTGATGGACCAATAGCATCAGAATTTAAGCAAATAGAAAAAGATCTAGAAAACGGTTTAAGTTTACGTACAGCATTTGATAGATTTAGTAAAAGAGTTAATCTAGAAGAAGTAAATTATATAGCTACTAGTTTAATCATTTTAAATCAAACTGGTGGTGATATTAAATTCTTATTTAAAACACTAGAAGAAAGATTTTATACTAGAAGAAGATTAAATAATGAACTAAATGCCATTACAGCAAGCAGTAAATTATTATTTCAGATATTAGTATTTATGCCCATCTTTTTATTTATTTTAATTAGCTTGTTTAGTCCTAACTATTTTGCTACTTTTTTTAAATCAGAATTAGGTTTGATAATATTTAGCTTAATTATCTTAATCTATCTTTTATATGTTGTTTTAATTAAGAATATTATGAAAGTCGAAAAGTACTAGGAGGAATATTATGAAGGAAAACAAAAACGAACTTATTCGTTATATTTATCGTCCTAAGACTATTGATAAATACAATAAAAAACAGAAATTACTTGGTTTTTCTAACAGAAATGTAAATAGTTTTTTATATAATAGAATTTTACTTAGTTTTATATTATTTTTTATTTTATTAGCATTAACTAATTTTAATATCTTGATTTCATTAATTGTAACGTTATTATTCTACTATTTATTTTCTTATTTTTCTTATGACTATCAAATAAATAAGCGATCTAGAAAGTTAGAACGTGATGCCATTGATTTTTTCGAGATTTTAATATTATCGTTAGAATCAGGCAATAATTTAATTAATTCTCTCAAGATAACTACTGAAAACATTGAAAATGAGTTATCACGTGAATTTAAGATATCTTTAAAAGAATTAGAATATGGTAAAAGTTTTCATGATGCTTTTAGTGATTTAAAAAATAGAATTCCATCAGATGCGGTTCAAAATATTATATTAAGTATTATAGATAGTTATACAAGTGGTGGTAATATTATAGAAATATTAAAAAATCAAATTGATTTCATCCAAAATAAAAGAATGATGGACATAAAAGGAAGCATTAATAAAATTCCTATTAAAATAAGTGTAGTATCTGTATTTTTATTTATTCCACTTATATTACTATTAATTTTAGCACCTGTGTTATTGGAGTATTTTGGATAGCTATTAATAATTTAAGCTCATGTGATTACTATATATAACCATGTTGTTAAAAAATAGGCACGTAACTTATACTAGGAGGAAAAGTTTTATGAAAGGGAAAAAGAAACAGATATTTTTAACACTAATAGCAGTATTAAGTTTAATATTAATAACAGTAGGAGTCAGTTATTCGTTATTTACTTATTCAAAAACTGGTGTAACTGATAATATCATAAAAACAGGTAAGATAAACTTTCTATATACTGAGGTTAGCGGAATAGGAAAAGGTATTAGTTTAACTGATGCATTTCCAATAAGTGATGAAGAAGGAAAACTTCAAACAGGTGAAGGAAAGGTATTTGATTTTAAGATAACTTCAACAATAGAAATGAACTCTAGTATTTTATATGAAATAACAGCAAGAAAAAAGAGTGATTCTACTTTAGATGAAGATAAAGTAAAGTTATACTTAACTGAAGTAGATGGAACTGAGCAAGAAATACTATTAGATAAATATTCCAATTTAACACAAACTAATACTAAAGTACCAGATGGAATAGTAGAAAAGACTATTTATGAAGGAACGGTACCAGCAAATACTAATTATGAAAAGAACTTTAGACTAAGAATGTGGATAGATAATGATACTGACTTTTCAGATGGAAGCATGAATAATAAAACATTTACTGTTACTGTAAACGTATATTCAACAGGTAAAGTAGTAGATGGTACTTTGGATTCAGATAATACACTAAAGAATTTAAGCGTAGATAACTGTATATTATCACCAACATTTAGTAGTAGTGTAACAGATTATTCATGTACAGTAGCAAATGATATAACTAATACTATGATAAATGCTGATACAAATAGTAGTAATGCTAAGGTAAAAGGAACAGGTACTAAAACTTTAACAGTAGGTAAAAACAATTTTCAAATTAGAGTAATAGGAGAAAATGGAAATGAGAAAGCGTACACAATAAGTATTAAAAGAAAAAGTGTACCTACATTGTTAACTAGTGAAATAATGAAAAATACCATTATTACTTCAAACCCAACATTAACAACATCATCTGATAGTACAAACGATAAAAGTGGTTTATATTCTTCAATTTTAACTAATACTGGTAATCCAACATACTATTTTAGAGGTAATGTTGAAAATAATCATGTAAGTTTCGCAGGACACAATTGGCGAATAATTAGAATTAACGAAGATGGAACAGTAAGAATAATAATGGAAGCTGGAATTAATAATAATGCGTTTATAAACTTTAACTCCAATAATAATAGCTACACTAACATGTATTATACAAATAGTAATGTAAAAAAAGTTGTTGAAAGTTGGTATAGTACCAATATTGGAAATAATAGTGATTACCAGCAACATATAGTAAGTGGTTCTTATTTTTGTGAACAAGCAAAAGCAAAATATTTATCTAGTTACACATCAGGAAGTGCTAGTATGACAGTTTATTCAAGTTATACACCAAACTTTAAATGTGCAACAGATGGAAATGGCAAGGGAATAGTAAATGCAAGTGTTGGTTTAATTACTTATGATGAAACAGTATTTGCTGGTGGATATTTCCGTAATGGAAATACTAATTATTATTTATATAATCCTACTAGCATTTCATATTGGACAATGAGTCCGGCTGGATATGGTGGTTCACCTATTGTATGGATTAATCAACAAGATGGCTATATAGCTGAATATCCAATTAATGCAAGTACTACTCGTGGAATTCGTCCAGTCTTGATTCTTAGAGCTGATACTATGGTAACGGGAAGTGGAACAAGTACCGATCCTTATATTGTAGAATCATATTAATACACTTATATACTTAAAAAGTAATGATTAAAAATAGAAATCATTTTTGATTTTTATTTTTTTATTCTAGAAATAGTAAAATAATATTCATAATTATATATTTTTTAATACGTAATTCTAGATTATGATGTTATAATATTAATAGAATAGGAAAGAGGTTGAATATGAAATTAACAAATAATATAAACACTAACATTTTTAGAGAGTATGATGTAAGGGGTGTTTATCCAACTGATTTAAATGAAGATGTTAGTTATACCTTTGGTAAAGCATATGGCACATATATTAAAAAATTTAATCAAACTGAATGTATTGTTGGCCATGATAATAGATTATCAAGTGATAGCCTAACCAAATCTTTAATAGAAGGAATATTATCAACAGGTATCCACGTTATAAATATTGGCCTAGTTACAACACCTATGTATTACTATGCCTGCATTTTAAAAAATATCCCCGCTGGAGTTATGGTAACAGCAAGTCATAATCCTAAAGACGATAATGGTTTTAAATTTTCTTTTGATGAAAGAGGTAATGCCAAAGGCGAAATGATTCAAGAATTTTTGAAATTTTTACTTGAATTTAATTTTGACGATGGTAGTGGTATGATGACCTTTTACGACGTTAAAGATGAATATTATAAGTTACTTTTATCATCAGTTGATATTAAACATGATCGCAAATTAAAAGTAATAATTGATTGTGGTAACGGAACTACTTCTTTATTTGCTCCAGAGATTTTTAATTTAATTGGGGTTGATTTAATCGTTTTATATGGAGTAAGTGATGCCAATTTCCCTAACCATCACCCAGATCCAGCAGTTGAAGATAATCTTAAAGTACTAAAAGATGCTGTTGTTACATTAAAAGCAGATGTTGGAATAGCTTTTGATGGTGATGGTGATAGAGTTGGTATTATAGATGAAAATGGTAAATATATCCCTGCTGATAAATTTATGATTATGGTGGCAAGAGATTTGATACCAACTAGTGCTAATAAGAGAATTTTATATGATGTAAAGTGTAGCAAAGCCTTAACTGATGAAATCAATAGACTAGGGGGTACACCAATTTTATGTAGAACAGGTAATTCTTATACTAAAGCAACTACTCGTGATGAAAACTGTATTTTTGGTGGCGAATTTAGTGGGCATGTTTATTTTAGAGATAAATTCCTAGGCTTTGATTCTGGTATTTATGCTGGACTTCGTATGGTTGAAATGCTTAGTAAGCAAGATAAAACTGTAAGTCAGTTACTAGAAAATATTCCAGTTTATTATTCAACACCAGAAATTAAAATCGCATCAACCGATACCAAAAAGAAAGAAGTTATAGATAAGATAAAAGAATATTGTCATGAAAACAAATTTAACACTATTGAACTCGATGGTGTTAGAATTGAGCTTGATGATGGATGGGCTCTTGTTCGTTTTAGTAATACTGGTCCAAATATAACTGCTCGTTTTGAAGGCAAAACAGAAGCTATCAGGGATAGATTAAAAGATACCTTTATGAATCTAATAGAAATGTATAATAAGTAGATTTATACTTAAAATAAGGCTCTTTTTATGTAAAATAAGATAATTGGAATGTAAAATAATTGTCCAATTTCTTTTTTTTTACAGATTAATTTGTTATAATATGAGAGGAGTGTGAAGACAATGGCAAAATATGATGAAAGTTCAATTAAAATATTAGAGGGATTAGAAGCTGTTAGAAAAAGACCAGGTATGTATATTGGCTCTACTGATAAAAGAGGTCTTCACCATTTAGTATGGGAAATTGTAGATAATTCAATTGATGAAGTTATCAATGGCTATGGTAATTATATTAAAATAATTATACATAAAGATAAAAGTATTAGTGTAGAAGATCATGGACGTGGTGTTCCAACTGGTATGCATGCATCAGGTAAACCAACTCCTGAAGTTATTTATACCATTCTTCATGCCGGTGGCAAATTTGAAGAATCAGGCTATAAAGTATCAGGTGGTTTACATGGCGTTGGTGGAAGCGTTGTTAATGCTTTATCTAAATGGATGGAAGTAACAATCAAAAGAGATAAAAAAGAATATTTTATCCGCTTTAAAGATGGTGGTAAAGTAGATGTACCATTAAAAGAAATAGGTACTACTTCTAAAACCGGTACAACTGTTCGTTTTTTACCTGATGATTCTATTTTTTCAACCACAACTTTTTCATTTACTACTATTTGTGAAAGAATGCAAGAATCCGCCTTTTTATTAAAAGGATTAACGATAGAAGTAATCGATGAAGAAGATGAAAAAAGTGAAACATACCATTATGAAGATGGTTTAGTAGCTTTTGTTAACTATTTAAACGAAGATAAAACACCACTTCATAATGTCATTTCATTTGAAGGTGTTAAAGATCGTATCGAAATTGAAATTGCAATGCAATATACAGATACATATAACGAAAATATCATATCATTTGTTAATAATGTTAAAACTAGTGATGGTGGTTCTCATGAAGTTGGCTTTAAAACAGCCTTAACTCGTGCCTTTAATGATTACGCTAAACAAAATAATTACATAAAAGGAAAAGATAAGCCTTTTGAAGGAGCTAATGTACGTGAAGGATTAACAGCTATCATTTCTTTAAAAATTCCAGAAGATTTATTACAATTTGAAGGACAAACTAAAGGTAAACTAGGAACTCCTCAAGCAAGAACAGCAGTAGAAGCACTAGTTACTGAAAAATTAGGTTATTTTCTAGAAGAAAACAAAAAAATTGCGACGGATATTATTGAAAAAGCATTAAAAAGTAAAATGGCAGCAGATGCAGCAAGAAAAGCAAGAGAAGAAGCTCGTAAAGGAAAAAGTAAAAATCCTAAAGAAAGAGCTTTATCAGGTAAATTAACACCTGCCCAATCTAAAGATAAAACGCATAAAGAACTATTTATTGTAGAAGGAGATTCCGCTGGTGGATCTGCAAAGCAAGGTAGAGACAGAAGATTCCAAGCAATTCTTCCTCTTCGTGGTAAAGTTTTAAATACCGAAAAAACTAAGATGGAAGATATTTTCAAAAACGAAGAGATTAATACCATGATATATACAATCGGAGCCGGAGTTGGACCTAATTTTGATATTGAAGAAGCTGAGTATAATAAAGTTATCATCATGACCGATGCCGATGATGACGGTGCTCATATTCAGTGTTTATTAATGACCTTTTTCTATCGTTATATGCGTCCTTTAATTGAAGCCGGAAGATTATATATTGCCTTACCACCACTTTTCTTAATAAAAAATGGAAAAGAGCACATCTATGCTTATTCTGTTGAAGAAATGAAAAAATTAACAAATGGCAAAAAATGTGATGTTCAACGTTATAAAGGATTAGGTGAAATGAACGCCGATCAGTTAGCTGAGACCACCATGAATCCTGGAACAAGAAGTTTAATTCGTGTTACAATAGAAGATGCCCTTTTAGCTGAAAAAAGAGTTAGCATTTTGATGGGTGATAATGTAGAACCAAGAAAAAATTGGATTGATGAAAATGTTATCTTCTCATTAGAAGACGATTACCAAATATAAATAAATGAGAGAGATGCAGTATGACTATCAAAAAAACAATTCTAAAAGCAATAAATACCAATAGTTTACAACTATATTATTTATTAACAGAAAACAAAATAAAAATAGAGGATATATATAAAATAATAGTAACTGGTAATAAAGATTTATTAACCGGTAAAAAATTAACTATCCCTAAAAGCAAGTTAAATGAACTAAAAAAAGATTATACTAAGTACAACTGTTTAGATGAAATTTTATATCTGACTAATAAAAAATATAAGCATTTAAAAGAAATTAGATATATTGTTAATATTAATAGTTTAGTAGAAGAAGTTGTAACTGATAAGATTTATTTAGAAAAATTAAAAGTTCATTATACTGATTTAATTATTGATTTATTAATTGAAAGTTTCTATGATTATAAAAGTCTTAAATATTTTAGTTTAATGAGACAATATTTAATAAAAATAGATAGCGATATCAATTATAAGATAATAGAAAATATTGATAAATTTTATATTAAAAGAATTACCATTTAGAAAGAGTGATGTAGTATGGCAAAAAATAAAGAAGTACAGGAAGTAATAGAAAAAATTTATAATTATACTTTGGAAGATATTATGGGGGACCGTTTTGGTAAATACTCTAAGTATATTATTCAAGATCGTGCTATTCCCGATGTAAGAGATGGATTAAAACCCGTTCAAAGAAGAATCCTATACGGAATGTATAGAGGACACCATACATATGATAAGCCATATGTAAAATCAGCTCGTTCTGTTGGTGATATCATGGGTAAATATCATCCTCATGGTGATAGTTCTATTTATGATGCTATGGTTCGTATGAGTCAGTGGTGGAAACAATCTACCCCATATATTGATATGCACGGTAATAATGGTTCAATGGATGGTGATAGTCCAGCTGCTATGCGTTATACCGAAGCAAGACTTTCTAAAATTAGTAATGAACTTTTAGAAGATATTGATAAAGAAACGATTGTTTGGGCGCCAAACTTTGATGATTCTGAGGTAGAACCTACTGTACTCCCAGCAAGATTTCCAAATCTAATTGTAAATGGTGCAACCGGTATCAGTGCTGGATATGCAACTAATATTCCACCTCATAACTTAGGAGAAATAATTGATGCCACAATAAAAAGAATTGATTCTCCCAATTGTTCTTTAGAAACTATAATGAATATAGTGCCTGGACCTGATTTTTCTACTGGTGGTATAGTAGAAGGAATTAGTGGTATTAAAAGTGCTTTTGAAACTGGAAGAGGTAAAGTAATCGTTAAAGCTACAACATCATTTGAAGAAGAAAAAAATAAAGCAATTCTAGTCGTATCTGAAATTCCTTTTGAAGTTAATAAAGCATTACTAGTAAGAAAAATAGATGAAATTAGAATTGATAAAAAAATAGATGGAATTTTAGAAGTAAGAGATGAATCAGATAGAGACGGTCTAAGAATAGCTATTGATATTAAAAAAGATGCTAATCGTGAACTAATTTTAAATTACTTATTAAAAAACACCGATTTACAAATTTCATATAACTATAACATGATTGTAATAGATCATAGAAGACCAAAACAATTAGGACTTTTACCAATATTAGATTCATATATTGAATTTAAAAAAGAAGTAGTTATTAAAAGAACTAAATACGATTTAAATATGGCTAAATCAAGATTACATATAGTAGAAGGTTTAATTAAATGTCTTTCTATTCTAGATGAAGTAATTCGTGTAATTCGTGCTAGTAAAAACAAATTAGATGCTAAAGAAAACTTAGTAAAAGAATTTGATTTTACCAAAGAGCAAGCAGAAGCTATCGTTATGTTACAACTATATAAACTTACTAATACAGATGTAACAGAACTTGAAGCAGAACTTAATAAATTAAACGGTATCGTATCAGAATTAGAAGAAACATTAGCAAGTGATGATAAATTAAAATCAATAATGAAAGAAGAACTAAGAAGAGTAAAAAAAGAGTATGCATCACCAAGAAAAACAAAGATAAAAGATGAAATAACAGAAATAAAAATTGATACATCAGTTATGATACCTAAAGAAGATGTAATCGTAGTAATCACAAAAGATGGATACATTAAACGTACTTCTTTAAGAAGTTATCAGGCATCTCAAGATGATGTTACCTTAAAAGATAATGATTATGTTTTAGGATTATACGAGTTAAATACTCAAGATACCATTTTATTATTTACTAATTTAGGAAACTATTTATATGTTCCAGTTCATATTATTCCTGATATCAAATGGAAAGAAATAGGAAAACATATTAGTAACGTAATTAAGCTTGATGAATCTGAAGAAATTATTAGTGCTATCCCAGTATATAACTTTGATATACCTAATGATATAGTAATAGCAACTAAAAACGGTATGATTAAGCGTACAAACTTAAGTGAATTTCAAGTTAAACGTTATACTGCACCTATTTCATGTATGAAATTAAAAGATAACGATTGCGTAATTAATGCCTTTTTATGTACTGATGATGATATTTTAGTAGCAACAGATGGTAATTATGGATTATGGTTTGATAAAGATGATATTCCAGTAGTTGGTATTAAAGCTAGTGGTGTTAAATCAATCAAATTAAAAAATGATAATGTCGTATCAGTTAATAATTTTAATCCTACAAAATGTGATTATTTACTAGTTGTTACTGATAAGGGAACTGGTAAACGCATTAAAATCAGTGAATTTGAAAAGACAAGTCGTGCTAATCGTGGCTTACTTCTATTAAGAGAAGTAAAAACTAATCCATATCATACAATAAAAACATTTGTAATAAATCAAAAAGAGCATATTGGAATTAAAAATCCTGATATTTCTATACTTAAAGCTAGTGAATTTCCTATCATGGATCGTTACTCAACCGGTTCTACAATTTCTAAGTTTGATATAATAGATGCATTTAAAGTTTTTGAATTAAAGTCTAAAGATGATCAAGATAATAACGACACTTTAGAAAATAATTTAGAAGATAAGGAAAGTAATATAGCTAATTTAGAAACAGCATCAGATATTACTGAGAAAATTTTAATTGCTACCAAAGAAGAAAAAAAGAGTACTCCTAAAAAAGATGCCAAAAAAGAAAATAATAAAGTATCTTTAAAAGAAATAGATGATCGTTTAATGACAATAGATGATTTTCTAGGTGATTTTTAAAAGTAATTATTAAAAACGGATATTTGTAAACATTTGCCTACTAAATTCATATATATAAAGTAGAATTGGTTGGTGATAAAATGGCAAAGGAAGATTTTAAGCGATTTGTTAGGAGTCATCCAGAGTTGATTTCATATGTCAATAGTGGCAAGATGAGTTGGCAAAGATTTTATGAAATGTATGATATTTACGGTGAAAATAATTCTGTTTGGTTGAAATATCAAGAAGTAGGAGATGTTAATAGTAGTAACACTAAAAGTACTACTAAAAATATAACTTCTACAGTAGGCGATACTTCATTAAAAGACCTTTTTAACATGGTAAAGAAAATCGATTTGGAGTCTGTAAGAAAAGGCGCTGAAGGTTTACAAAAAGCAATTGCTCTAGTACAAGACTTTGGTAGTAGTAAAACGACTAACAATTACCAAGCCCGTCCCTTATATAAGCATTTAGAGGACTAATGAATATTGAAACACAAATAAAAATAAGAAATAATCCATATCTTTACCGTTACTTAAGAGAAAACTCTAGTTGGTATAAAGCATTAAATAGAGATCCAAACAGTATAAAACAAATGGAAACAGAAATGAAAAAGGCCTACAAACTAAACTTGACAGATAAAATAGAAAATATTAATAACAAAATAGAGATGATAAGAACTTTTATCGATATTCTAAATTAAGCCAATAGTTAAATCTATTGGTTTTTTTATGTTAAATTTCAAAAATTTATAAACTAATTTATAATAACGAATGGTATAATTATTATTAGAAAAATGTTTAATTATTTATAGAAGGGATAAGAAGAATTTTCTTTAAGATATAAAATATGAACGAATATGAAATTACATACTATAAACTAAGTGATTTAATAACTAGTTTAATAGATACATTAAAATCAGATAATAGAATTGTTGCTTTTGAAAATGCCAAGAAAACAGTTTTATCAAATAATAAAATTATAACAGCAGCAAATAAAATGAGAAATTTATCCATTTATAGTGATGAATATAAAAATATTAAAAAAGAATTATTTCAAGATAATGATTTTGCAGCTTTTAAACATTATGAAAATGAAATTAATCTTTTGATTTTAGAAATAAACGAAGTATTAAAAGAATTAACCGATAAAAGGAGATGCCATCATGAGAATAATTAGTGGTAAATATAAAGGTAAAAAAATAGAAGGCTACGATATTGATGGGACAAGACCAACACAAGATAGAGTAAAAGAAAGTATGTTTGCAATGATTCAAGATGATATTACAGGTTCTACTTGCCTAGATTTATTTGCAGGAAGTGGTAATCTTGGCTTAGAGGCAATTAGTAATGGTAGTAATAAAGTTTACTTTGTAGATTGTAACACTGAATGCATTAAAGCCATCAAAAACAATTTAATAAATATTCCACTAGAATATTACCATATTTTAAAAGATGATTATAAGAATGCTTTAGAATATTACATGCAAAAAAAGATTAAGTTTGACATAATATTTTTAGATCCACCGTATAATTTAGAATGTCTAGATTATATTATAAACAAGGTAATAGAGTATGATTTATTAAATGCTGGTGGTAAAATAGTTTGCGAATATGAAAATAATCAGTTTAGTGATGAATATTTAAGCCTACAACTTTTAAAAGAAAAAAAATATGGATATAAAAATATTCGTATTTATAGGAGCGAAAAATGAAAATATATTTAGTAAGACATGGTGAAACTGATAATAATAAAATGGGAATAATGCAAGGTCAATTTAATAACCCACAGTTAAATCAAAATGGTATAATGCAAGCTACTAACTTAAAAAATAAGTTAAAAGATATTAAGTTTACAGTTTGCTTTACTTCTCCTTTAATTAGAGCTTGGTCTACTGCCATGATAATAATAGGCGATAAAGTAAAGATTAAGGAGGATAAAAGATTAATTGAAAGATATTTAGGTAATTTTGAGGGAAAAGATAAAAATGAGTATGATCCTAATATCTATTGGAATTATTATCTAAATTCTAGTAGTGAAGAAGTGGAAGCTATACAAGATATTTTTAAAAGGTGTAATAGCTTTCTAGATGATTTAAAAGAAAATTATCAAGATGATGATACTATTTTAGTAGTATCCCACGGAGCAATCACTAGATGTCTCCATCATATTTTAATGCATAGCAATTTAGAAAAAAATCTGCTTGATTTCAAAATAGAAAACTGTTATTGTAGAGAGTACCAGCTAGAAAAGGGGAATAATTAAATCATGAATTTAGTGAAAAATAGAATCATAGATGAACAAAGATACCTTATTGGGATTGAAGCAGTTATAGATATGAAAAACTTCGTACTACTTTTACTTGCTGATTTAGATCGAAAATCAACTACGTTTTGTTTAAATAATGAAGAATTAATGATAGCTTCACTACCACTTAACTACTGCGAAATTATTGAAAAAATCATGTATGCTGAAAATGGTTTGGGTATTAAATTTGCAGAATTAATTGATATATACTCATATTATGAAAATCAAAGTGATTGGGAAAAAGAGCTTGGTAGAACTATCACCAAAATAATACAAGATGAGAAATTGCACAGTAATTTAGATTTAGAATATAACTGTATAGAAATACAATTTACTAAAGAAGAAGTAAAAAAAATAAGAAGTAGGTTTGATGATGAAACTTTAGATATAATGAACCATTTTTCTAGTTTAATAGACGATGTTAGTTTTAAAAGATTATGTATTATAGAAGCAAATGAAATAACTCGTAATCTTAATCGTTTTCAATATAGACATTACGTTGATAGTTACTTCGAGTTTGTAAGAAATGGAATAAAAAATCCCAAAGAATATATTAAAGAATTTAAACCTATTGAAAAAATATAAATAGTGTTTTTAAAAGTTATAAATAATTATTATTGTAGTGAAATGACTTAAGAGGTGAGCAAATGAATTACTATGATAAAAACGATATTTTAAAAGAACAAAAATATCTTATTGGAATTGAACCAGTTATAGATATGAGAAATTTTGTATTACTTTTACTTGTTAATCTAGCTTGCAAAACAGTAATATGTGATCCAAGTTATCCGAATTTTAAAATAGCATTATTACCATTTGAATATCGTGATATTATTGAAAAAATTATGCGTGAAGAAAATGACTTAGATATGGATTTTTCATCAATTATTTCTATTTATTCTTATTACGAAAATCAAAGAGAATGGGAAATTAAATTAGGAAAAATGATTAAAAAGGTTTTAAAAGAAGAAAATTTAAAACATGATTTCGATTTAGAGTATAACTGTCTTCGTGTTTATTTTACGGAAGAAAAAATTAATACAATTTTAAATCAATGTGATTCTATGTTATTAGAAGTGATGGACCGTTTTTCTAATTTAATTAACGACTATTCTTTTGATAGAAACGAAAGAATAGAAAATAGAGAATTTGAAAGGACAATAAATCGTTTAAAATACGAAACTGAAAAAAGAAATAGAAATATATTAATTATTAGAAAGCCTATTAAATAGTGCTTTTTTTATTCTAAAAAAATTAATCTTTAGTATAAAACTTTATTTTATAAGCACTTATGTAGCTATTTAATTTTAATTTACTACTAATTTATCACTTATAATAATACTTTATTGTTAAATCTTCGTTTTGAAAGAAATAGTGAAATAAAACTACTTGCTTTTTCATATAAAAAAGCATATTATAATGGCACATTAGAGGTGATTTTTAGTGAGGTTGTATTATTCACGATTACAAATTGAATTAACACGTAGATGCAATCAAAGTTGTGTCCATTGTTGTCGAGGCGAATCACAAAGTATTGATTTAACAAAAGAAATTATTAACGCTTTTTTTGAAAAAAATGATATTTATTATATAGGAACATTGTTATTTTCCGGAGGAGAACCAACCTTAAATGGTAAAATGCTTGAATATATCGTAGATAAAATAATTGAAAATGAAATTACTGTCGATATGTTTATGCTTGGTATTAATGGTTTATCTTACAGTGATGAATTAGTCAATGGTTTAAATAAGTTAAGGGATTATATTTTACTAAAAAGTGAAAGAAAAAGATACTGTCCAGGTTTACTTATGGTATCCCAAGATCAATTTCATAAAGAAGCTGATCATGAAGTGGTAGAAAAATTGAAAAAACTATCATATTTTTCTCCTATTGATAAACATATAATAGATGAAAAAAACATTTTACCTTATGGCAGGGCATTAGAAAATGGATTAAGTAAACAACAGCCTGATTTAAATGAACTAATAAATTATCAAAAAAATTATAAAGTTGAAGAATATGAGGGAGATATTTATTTGGTAATTTCTTATCAATATATTTCTGCAAATGGAAATGTAATAAACGCTGGTTGCCAATCATATGACTTAATGGATGAATATGCCCTAGGAAATGTACAAAATCAATGTATAGAAGAAATTTATACAAAAGGTACATTAAAGAAATTAAAAACACTTTAAAATTACATGTTTATCATTTATTTTTATTATATTTTATTAAACGATACTGAATATATTGATAAAATTATTATGATACTTGCTTCATGTTACATAATAAGGGTAATACTATTCCTTATTATGTAATTTAGTGGCTATGTCACTAGTTTTGCTTATACATATATTTAAATACTATGGCATTACATAGTATTTTTTAATATCTAAACATTTTAAACATAAAAAATATCAACTACAGAAAATTTACTACGATTTTGCTACTTTTGAAAGTGAAAATATAAGAAATTATAAAAGTATATGTGAATATTTTCCAAAAATAAAAATGTTGTAAATACTTATAAATAAAGGTTATAACAATATTTAAAATCTTATAAAGAAATAACTAAAAAAATTTTAAAAAAATTAGCATTCTTAGTTGACTTTTGCTAATAATAAGAATATAATGATATTAGCACTTGGGAAATAGTAGTGCTAATGGAGGCAAGAGATGCTAACAGAAAGACAAAATAAAATCTTAAAGTTAATTATTACAGAATATATTAAATTAGCAAGACCGGTTGGTTCTAATTTAATATGTAAGAGATTAAAATGTTCTAGTGCAACCGTTAGAAATGAAATGGCATCTTTAGAAGAATTAGGGCTCCTAGAGAAAACACACACATCATCTGGTAGAGTTCCTAGTGAAAAAGGTTATCGTTATTATGTCGATCACCTAATGAAACCAAAAGAGTTAAATGGTGAAGATATGCTAAAACTTCAAATTATCTTTAATAACCAACAACTAGAATTAAATGATTACTTAAGTGAAAGCCTAAAACTTATTTCTGATATGACTAGTTATACATCTATTGTATTAGGTAGAACCAGTCATGATAATAAGTTAAAGGAAATTAGTGTGGTTCCAATCGATAGTGAAAACTTAATTGTGATTGTAGTAACAGATAAGGGACACGTTGAAAATAAAAAAATTACACTAAAGAATGTTTCACATGAAGAAATCAAAAAAACAGTTAATTTGATTAATGATTTAATTGTTGGAACTCCAATTGATGAAGTCAGCAGTAAGCTTGAATTTGAAGTTAAACCAATCATTGGTAGATATGTAAAAGAGCATGAAATTGTTTATAATACTTTCTATCAAGTGTTTAAAGATTTTTCAAGTAATAATATTAATGTAGTTGGTAAAAATAATATTTTGAAACAGCCAGAATTTAATAGCGTTGATAAAATTAAAGATATTTTTGGAAAACTTGATAACGAAGAAGAAATGCTTGATAGTATTGAAGAAGAAAATAATGATATTAAGATTTATATAGGAAAAGAAAATACTTTAGATGATGATGTAACAATTATTAAAACAAAATACCGTACATCAGATCAAGAAGGAACAATCGCTATTGTTGGTCCAAAAAGAATGGATTACGATAGAGTAGTAACTTTACTTGAATATATTAAATCTAATATTGAAGAATAAGGAGAATTATGAATACAGAAGAAAAAGAAATAAAAAAAGATGAAACTTGTTCTTGTAGCGATGATTGCAAATGCGATTGTCAAGATGAAAAACAAGAAGAGTGCAATCATGAAGAATGTACATGTAATCATGATGAACATCATAAAAAACATAAGCACAAAGAAAATCATGAGTTAGAAGAAGCAAATAAAAAAATTATGGAACTTCAAGAAAAACTTATGTATAGTCAAGCAGACAGTATTAACTATCGTAAAAGAAAAGATGAAGAAATAGCTAATATGTTAAAATATGCTAATCAAGATTTACTATTAGATATGGTAAATATGATTGAAAATATGGATCGTGCAGCAAATGTTAAAACAGAAAGTGAAGAAAGTAAAAAAATTCAAGATGGAATTAAAATGGTTAGTAATCAATTTAAAGATATCTTGAAAAAGTACGGCGTTGTAGAAATCGAAGCTCTTGGTTATCCATTTGATGAAAATTATATGGAAGCTATGATGATAGGTAACGATACTACAAAGCCAAATGAAATGGTACTAGAAGTATTAATGAAAGGTTATAAATATAAAGACAGAATATTAAAACATGCTGTTGTTAAAGTTAACCAAATTGAAGAAAATGAGAAAGGAAATGATTAATTATGAGTAAAATTATTGGTATAGACTTAGGTACAACAAATAGTTGTGTAGCAGTATTAGAGGGAGGTAGTGCTACTGTTATTTCTAACCCAGAAGGAAATCGTACTACTCCATCAGTAGTATCTGTAAAAAAAGGTGAAAGAATAGTAGGTGATGCTGCAAAACGTCAAGCATTAACTAATAAAGATACAATTTCATCAATTAAAAGATTAATGGGTACAGATGAAAAAGTAGAACTTGATGGTAAGAAATATACTCCAGAAGAAGTATCTGCTATGATCTTATCTTACATGAAAGATTATGCTGAAAAATATTTAGGAGAAAAAGTAACAAAAGCTGTTATTACTGTTCCAGCATACTTTAATGATAGTCAACGTCAAGCTACTAAGAATGCTGGTAAGATTGCTGGCTTAGATGTTGAAAGAATTATTAATGAACCAACTGCAGCAGCTCTTGCATTTGGCCTTGATAAACAAGATAAGAACCAAACTATCTTAGTATATGACTTAGGTGGTGGTACATTCGATGTATCAATTCTTGAACTAGGTGATGGTATATTTGAAGTTAAATCAACAGCTGGTAATAATAAACTTGGTGGAGATGACTTTGATAAATGCTTAATGGATTATATCGTTAGTGAATTTAAGAAAGAAAATGGAATTGATTTAACAAAAGACAAATTAGCAATGCAAAGGTTAAAAGAAGTAGCAGAAAAAGCAAAGAAAGACTTATCAGGAATGACTTCTACTCAAATTTCTGCACCATTTATCTCTCAAGGAGAAGATGGACCACTTCATATTGATATGACAATAACTCGTGCTAAGTTCGAAGAATTAATTCATGATTTAGTACAATCTACTCTAGAACCAGTTAGAAAAGCTTTAAAAGATGCTAAACTTGATAAGAAAGATATTGATAAAGTTATCTTAGTAGGTGGATCTACTCGTATTCCATGTGTTCAAGAATTAGTTGAGAAAGAATTAGGACAAAAACCATCTCATGAAGTTAACCCAGATGAAGCTGTTGCTATGGGTGCTGCTATTCAAGGTGGTGTATTAACTGGTGAAGTTAACGATATTGTTTTACTTGATGTTACACCATTATCACTTGGTATTGAAACATTAGGTGGCGTTATGACAGTATTAATTCCAAGAAATACAACAATTCCAACTTCTAAATCTCAAGTATTTTCAACTGCAGCTGATAACCAACCAGCAGTAGATATTCATGTACTTCAAGGTGAAAGAAGCATGGCAAACGATAACAAGACATTAGGACACTTCCAATTAACAGGAATTCCTGCTGCTCCTCGTGGTGTACCACAAATCGAAGTTAAATTTGATATCGATGCTAATGGTATTGTTAATGTTACAGCAAAAGATCTTGGAACTAACAAAGAACAATCAATTACTATTACTTCAAGCACTAACTTAAGTGATGAAGAAATTGAAAGAATGAGAAAAGAAGCTGAAGAACATAAGGCTGAAGATGAAAAACGTAAAGAAGAAGCAGATACTAAAAACGAAGCAGAACAATTAGTGTTCCAAACTGAAAAATCATTAAAAGATTTAGGTGATAAAGTAACTGATTCTGAAAAAACTGAAGTAGAAGGTTTAATCAAAGACTTAAAAGATGCTCTTGAGAAAAATGATCTTGATGATATCAAATCTAAAAAAGATAAACTTCAAGAAAAAGCTATGGCACTTGCTACTAAAGTTTATGAAGAAGCTGCAAAACAACAACAAGCAAACACTAATACTACTGAAGAATCTTCTAATACAACTTCAGCAAGTGATAATGATGTTCATGAAGCTGAATATGAAGAAAAATAGTTGTAACTAAATAAAATTTAAGTTCTAGCTAAATAGGCTAGGACTTAAGTTTTTGTATATATAAATAAGGAGAAAAAATGGAAAAAGAAATATTACGAAGTGAACAAAAAGTAGAAAATACTTGGGATTTAAGTAAAATATATGCAAGTATTTCCGATTATGAAAAAGATTACGATACTGTAAAGAAACTTATGACAGATATCAGTAAATATCAAACTCACATCTTAGATAGCAGTAAATCCTTATTAGAGTTATTAAAACTAGATCAAAAAGTAGAACGCATTATTAGTAAAATGGCAAATTATGCTTACCGAAAATACGATGAAGATTTATCAAATGTTGATAGTCAAAAATTAGTAGGCGGATTTGATAAATTATATGCAGAATATAATCAAAATGGTAGCTTTATTGTACCAGAAATACTAAAAGGTGATTATTCCTTAATAGAAAAGTATATTAATGAAGAAGAAAAATTAAAAGAATATGAATTATTATTAAAGAGAATATTTAGAAATAAGCCTCACGTTTTATCAGAAAAAGAAGAAAATATCTTATCTTCTATGCAGCTTATTTCTAGTGAACCAGAAAAAATTGCCGGTATTATTAGAAATTCTGAGTTACAATTTGAATCAATTAAAGATGAAAACGGACAAGAAGTTAAGCTAAACAACGAAAATTGTATGATATATCTAAGAAGTGCTGATAGAAGAGTCAGAAAAGATGCATTTCTAGCATTATATAGTTCATATAGTAAATATAGAGAAACTTTAGCAGAAACTTTACAAGGCCATGTTATGGTACTTGCTAATAGTAGCAAATTGCGAGGATTTTCTGGTAGTAAAGAAGCTAGTTTATTTTCTAATCGTGTAAGTACAAAAGTTTATGATAATCTAATTAAAGTAGTACACGATAGAATGAATGTTGTTTATGATTACTTTAAACTAAAAAAAGAAGTATTAAAACTAGATGATTTTTGCCTATATGATACCTATGTTAATTTAGAAAGTGGTATTGATAAAAACTATACCTATGAAGAAGCTAAAAAAATAGTTTTGGATGTAGTAAAAGTATTTGGAGAAGATTACAAGAAAACAATACAATCTGCTTTTGATAATCGTTGGATTGATATTTACCCTAATAAAGCTAAAAGGGGTGGTGCTTATTCTTCAGGTAGTTATGATACCATTCCATATATTCTTCTTAATTTTCAAGGAAAGTATCATGATGTTTCTACGTTAATCCACGAATTAGGTCACTCAATGCATTCTTATTATTCTAATAAAAATAATCCTTATTTATACAGTGGTTATAAAATATTTGTTGCAGAGGTTGCATCTACTGTTAATGAAATGTTACTTAATTATTACATGCTAGAACATGCTGATAATAATCATGAGAAAAAGGCAATTCTTAGTGAAATGATGGATTTATTTAAAAGCACAATCTATCGTCAGACGATGTTTAGTGAATTTGAAGATTTCATTTTCAGTGAATTTGAAAACGGTAACGTTTTAACTAATGAGTTATTAAATAATAAATATTATGAATTAAACAAGCTATATTTTGGTGATGACGTTATCATCAATGATGAAATTAAATATGAATGGGAAAGAATTCCACATTTCTATTATGACTTTTATGTATATCAATATGCAACTGGTTTATCAGCAGCATGTTATATCGTAAGAAGAATCTTAAACCAAGAAGAAAATGCCGTTAGTGACTACTTGAAATTCTTATCTACTGGGGACTCTATGGATCCTATTGAAGAATTAAAAGTCGCTGGTGTTGATATGGAAGATGAAAAGGTTATAAATGGAGCAATTGATATGTTCCAAGAACTTATAAATGAATATAGATCCTTGATATAAGAGGTGGTAAAGATGGATAAAAAAGATTATTATGAGGTGTTAGGTGTTAGTAAGAGCGCCAGTCAAGATGAGATTAAGAGTGCGTTTAGAAAACTTGCTAAGAAATACCATCCTGATGTAAGTAAAGAACCTGATGCTGAAACTAAATTTAAAGAAATACAAGAAGCTTATGCTGTTTTATCAGATGAAGATAAAAGGCGTCAATATGATCAATTCGGACATGCAGCATTTACAAACGGAGGTGCTGGTGGTGCTAGCGGATTTGGTGGCTTTGACTTTTCTGGATTTGATTATGGTGACATATTTGATAATATTTTTGGCGGTGGTTTTGGTGGCTTTAGTGGAAGAAAGCAATCAAGTTCAAGACGTGGTAGCGATACTTTAATGCATATGAATCTTACATTCGATGAAGCAATTTATGGATGCAAGAAAAATATTAATGTTGAAGTAGTTGAAAATTGTGATGAATGTAGTGGAAGTGGTGGTTTTGGAGAACAAACCTGTGATAAATGTCACGGAAGTGGAACCATTACTTCTGAACAACATACAATATTTGGAAGCTTTTTATCTAAAACTACCTGTCCAAAATGTGAAGGTACTGGTAAAACTTATGAAAGAGTTTGCAAAAAATGTAATGGCCAGGGTAGATTAAAAACTAAGAAAAACTTAGAAATAAAAATTCCTGCTGGAGTTGATACTGGAACAAGGCTTAAACTATCTGGTAAAGGTTCAAGTGGCTTAAACGGTGGAGCTAACGGTGATTTATATATTGAGTTTAGTGTTTCCGAACATGAATTCTTTATCCGTGATGATAATGATATATATATAGAAGCACCAATTACCATAACTGAAGCTGTTTTAGGATGTAAAAAAGAGATTCCAACTTTATATGGTAATGTAACTTTAACCATACCGGCTGGTAGTGAATCAGGTGAAAAACACCGTATTAAAGGTAAAGGAATTAATAATGAAGCTACAAGAAAAAAGGGAGATATGTATATAGTCTTAAAAATAGTTACTCCTAAAAAATTAACTAAAGATCAAAAGAAATTGTTAGATGAACTAAGTAAGACAGATTTAACTGATGATGACGATATTAAAAAATTTGATAAATTTGTAAGAGAAAATAACTAATGTGATACTAAATATCATTTGATAAACCTGTTTATATTACTTATAAAATAAAAAGCAAATATGTGCTAGCTTACATATTTGCTTTTTTCTTACCATTTTTATTTAAAACATTGATATCTTTATCCATTTGACTATTAATATAGTTTTCAATCTCAATAATACAGTCAACAAAATTAGTATTATTAAATCTTACATTGATATTAGCATCCATTAAATTATCTAATGAGAAGTCTTCTTCATCAGCTAGAAACCTTCTACACATTTCACAATATTTAGGAACTTTTTCTTTTTTTTCTCTCTGTAAAGCCCTTTCAAGGCGAATGCCATCTTCAACTTCAATATAAATTGGTACAACTTTATCTTCACCAAAAAATTTAACTAAGCTGTTATAACCATCAAGAGTATTTATACACATATAATTATTATTTAAATCAATGTTTTTACTAGCAGTAAAATAAGTCCATACTCCATATTTTGTTTGATAGCTTCTAGCTTCAATTACTTCTTTATCATCAACCATTCTTTTATAGGTTTCTATATCAACGAAGTGATATTGGACACCGTCAATTTCACCATCACGAATTGGTCTAGTTGTATATGGTGTTATTCGTAAAATGTTAGAATAATCTTCTGAAACATGATTAAAAATGGTATCCTTTCCTGATGCGCTTTTACCCATAAAACAAAAAATTTTACCCATATTATTTTTCTCCTTTAATTTTATCTAATTTTTCCTTTATTTGTTTTAGCATTCTTTCATTTGGTGAGGTATCTTGTGGTTTAAAATAGCTTTTATTTATAATATTATCTGGCATATATTGTTGTACCACGAAGTGATTAGGATAATCATGTGGATACTTATAAATAGTAGAATGAATTTTAATTGTATCAGGAATATCCCCGCATCTGCCAGTTTCAACATCACTAATAGCACTATCTAATGCTAGGTGAGAAGAATTAGACTTAGGAGATAAAGCCATTTGTACGATAATATCACCAAGTGGAATCCTAGCTTCCGGTAATCCAACCAATTCAGCTGCTGAGATTGCAGCCATAACCCTAGGTCCAATATCAGGATTAGCTAGTCCAATATCTTCATAAGCAATTACACTCATTCTACGATAAATGCTATCCAAATCGCCAACTTCAATTAATCTTGCTAGATAGTGTAAGGAAGCATCTACATCGCTACCACGAATTGATTTTTGAAAAGCTGATAATAAATCATAATGGCCTGATTCATCTTTGTCAGAAACAATAACTGGTTTACTATTAATTGTTTTTAATAAATTCAATGTAATGTTTTTATCACTACTAGAATAATAAGCAAGCTCTAATAAATTATATGCATATCTTAAATCACTACCACTTAAGTTAGCAATTGCTCTTAAAGCATCATCATTTATTGTAATACCTTCTAGATCAGGATGATTACAAGCTCTTTTTAATCCTTCCACAATATCATCTGTTGTTAAAGACTTCAACTCAAAGATATGGCATCTACTACGAATTGCAGGATTAATTTTAAAATAAGGATTAGAAGTTGTCATACCAATTAAGGTAATTAAACCACTTTCAAGTTGTGGTAAGAGTAGATCTTGTTTATCTTTATTAAGCCTATGAATCTCATCCATAATTAAAACAATACCATCATACATTTTAGCTTCCTCAACTACAACATCAAAATCTTTTTTGTTGTTCATAGTAGCATTTAAAAAGCGATACCTAACTCCTAAATCTTTAACAATGGCATTAGCAATCGAAGTTTTGCCAATTCCTGGAGGGCCATATAAGATCATGGAAAATATCTTTTTATTCTCTATTAAGTTTCTTAATACCTTGCCACTACCTAATAAATGCTTTTGGCCAATTACTTCATCAATAGAATTGGGAGCAAGTTTTAAAGCCAATGGTTTTTCCATAAACATCACCAACTAATATTTTAACAAATATATGATTAAAATGCTATAAATAGATAATCATTAACTATTTTTTAAAGAAAAATAATGTTAATCGCATTAAAATATGGTAACTAATCATTTAAAATATCAAAAAACATTTTCCATGTAGCAGAAAATAATAAATAAGAATAAGAAATTAAAATTTATGTAATGCTCTTTTAGAGTGAGCAATTTTATGATATACTTTTACTATATTAGGATAGAAGTCTATAAATGGTATTAATTACCTATTTTAGTTAACTATAAAAGTATGGAGGAGTAAGATGAATAATAAT
>CAKOXL010000013.1 GCA_934130105.1 uncultured Bacilli bacterium
CTTTGTTCCATTCCTTCTTCGTAGGCTATCCTTTTTTCAGTATTTTGAATTAATTTTTGATCCTCTTCATATGTCATAGCACTTTTGAATGTTTCTTGTTCATTTAAATCGGTTACTTTCTTTTCAAATTCTTCCACAAAATCATCCCCTTTAGATATTTTTTTAAGGTTAGTTTTATCTAAATCTAACATAATTAAATGTTTATATTCATTAACCTTTTTGTTATCTAAATTGTACCAATAGTTCATGATCTTGTCCATATTAAACTCTATTATTTCAATGTTTTCTATATACTTTCTACTATTCTTATCCATTAGGTAATAATAACTTACATCATCTATTTTTTTACTCATACCATAAGTTAAATCAATATGTAGGAATTTAGTTTTATAATCATACATCTCGTTACGAACTATTTTTCTTGAATAAATATTAGTAAAGTAAATAAAGTTTCTAGAATGTAAATATCTATCACTATTTGAGTTTAACTCAATATGTAAATATTCATCATCTACTTTTACTAACACATCTACTACTTTAACTTTATCCATAGTACTTGTTACTTTTAATTCATTTCTTAAAAACTCTATAATTTCTACTTTCCTTTTTAATGTTCTAGATAAAAATTCTCTTAATAATTCTTTATTATCTTCATCACAAAAGATAGCTTTAAAAACTCGATCATATTTAGCCGTATAAAATTTGTCTTTCATAATATTTTTCCTTTCTAGTGACATAATATCAGGTATAGAAACAGCTGTAAAATGAGTAATTTTCATAATTAAGAGCAAAATAAAAATCAATTTTAAAAATCTATTCAACAGAAATTTAAAATTGATTTTATTATTAGTTTTGATTTATTAAAATATATAAATTTTAATTTTATATTTAAAAATTATGGTGCTAGAACGATTCTAAAGGAAATGTATGTATATGCACTACCAGTACCAAAACTAAATGCAAAGGAACCAGCCTCATTGCCTCCATTCCAATGACTACCACGCACAAACCAAGGATAAGAAGGATGAATAAAGTTAGCATAGTTCTTGTACCAACTAGATCTATATAAATTTGACTCATAACCAAATGGGCCCATTTCTCCTGTTGCATCTCCTAATATTCTATTATTATAATCAGTATTTATTGTAGTTGGATATTTATCCCAGTATTTTGAATAAGTACTATCATTAAAGAAATTAGAATATAAACTAGTTATACTGCTTGCTCCACCTACTGATTCGGCTCCAGTAGTATATCCCATTACATATTCCCATACTCCACCTGACATATCGTATATTCCACTATAATTACCAGTTGTTGATGAAACGGTAGAGTTATTATTAAAATAATTAATGGTATATGTTCCATCAACACCTAAATCAGTTGATTCTATTCTATTACCTTCTATACTTCCACCATCATTATATCCTAAGGTTGGTTCAATAGTAGCAGAATAACCTGTTATATTATTACCATTATTATTTATTCTTACACTTGTTTTGCTACCATAAATCGAATGTCCTAAATAAGCTACTGCTCCCCATTCGGTATTTTTCATCATATGACTATCTAAATTTCTTTGATAATCATAACTATTTTTAAATGCATTTCCAACATTTATATTTCGCCAGCTATATACATTTGGTTTTATTATAATTTTACTTGTATCTACACTATTTACTTGTGAAGCTTCAGTTGTAGTCGCACCATCATATCCTGTTTCAAACTTTCCTACCCATAAACCATTTGTATCAAAAGCTATGAATGCTGGATGAGTTAGATATGTTCCTACCGTACTTCCAGTAGATGGTGTTGTTTCTTTATTTTCAAATATAATATCTATTGTTTGGGTAGAATCCTCAATACTTGTTATTCCTGTATAAGTTCCTTCATTAAATATTTTATATCTATATCTTGGTATCCAAACAAAGTATGACTCAATATTATCTTCTGGTATTATTTCGCCATTTTGATAACTAATACTCTCATCTTTTAAGATAACACTATTAGCCCAAACTTTATTCTCATAATTATACCAACTAGAAGCAGTTGATGCTTTTGTTACTACACCACTATCTGATATTGTTACAGGTAATAAATTACTTGCTAAGATAGGATCGGTTCCATTTAAAATAGCTTCTTTATATTTACTATTAATTACTACAGTTCTAATAACACTATTTAAATTATTATTACTGTCTATTACTATGTATTTAACAGTATATTTACCTACTAAATTTGTATTTAAATCACTTAATGTTACTACTTTATTATTATTTTCTACTACAACACCATTTTCTTTATAGTAATCACCTGCACCTAATGTTATAGTTGCATCTCCATTTAATGTTATTTTAGGAATAGTATCAGTATTATTAACAGTTACTATCCTAATACTTTTTCCAGTATTATTACTACTATCAGTTATACTATAAGTAATATAGTAAATACCTATTTTGCTGGTATCTACTTTATCTACATTTATTATATTATTTCCATCATAATACTCATATGATATTGCTACTTGACTAGGTGTAAATATATCATTATCATCTTCAATTTTCTCTACACCTAATTCAGTATAAGCCTCACCTTTTTTCAAATTAATATCATAATTCCCATTTTTATCTTTGTTTAATTTAATAATAGGTGCTGTATCAACATTATAACCATCATCTACATTTTGAATGCTATCTACAACTACCCTTGCTTTAAACTCTTTACCTTGAATTTCATTTGGTGCATTTAAATCAATCCATAACTTTATACTTATGGTGTTACTTGAAGATGGGCTTAGTATCATATCTTTCAAAAAAACTAGACTGCTATTTAAATTACTAAGTAAAACTGGCGTAGAATATTCTTTATTATCAACACTATAAGATAGTTTTACATATTCAAGTGGTAACTTATTTAATTCATCAACTTCTAATCTTACCTGGTAACGAGCTTCAATATTTCCACTGTTATTAACATTAAAAGAATGTGATGTTTGTTTTAGACCCTCTTCGTTAGTCATTGGATATAAGTTACTAAGATTAATTACATCCGTTTTCTTTTCATAATTAACAGCCAAATTACCCGTATATACAATAAATTCTTTACCTTTTACAGTTGTTGTAAAAAAAGCATAACTCATTCTTGCTACTATTAAAAATAAACATATAAAAGATATACCAACTAATAAAAGCATATACTTTTGTTTTAATGATTTTTTATTTATTTTAGATTTATCTATATTTTCTTTAATTGCTTTTTTTACCTTTTTGTTCATAGTTTTCACCACCTAAGCATAAAAATTGGACTAAAATAATTTCAATATATCGTTAAAGGTTATATATAACATTAAAGCTAATAATAATATAAATCCAATAGTATGAATTTTATTTTCTGTTTCTGCTTTTACTGGTTTACCAGTGATCTTTTCTATAACCAAGAATAAAATTCTTCCCCCATCAAATGCTGGAAATGGAATTAAATTTATAAAACCGACATTAATACTTAGAAGAGCTATTAAGTATAGAATATTTTGAAATCCAGCATGTACTTGTGTACCAACAATACTATAAATACCAACTGGTCCTGATAATTGATTTACTGATATACCGCCTGTAAATAAACCTTTAAAAGTTATAATCATTTGTCTAAATAAAGAGTTCATTTTAGTAAAAGCATATTTTATTGAAGCAGTAAAACCTTTTTCTACCTTACCACTTGATATGATACCAACACGGTAAATTTCACTGCCATCAACTTCTTCTTTTACTGGAGTTACATCAATATCTAATTCCCTACCATTTCTTTTTACAGTAAAAGTAATTGGTTTATCTTTATTTTCAACTTGTAGGTAGATAGAAATATCGTCACTTGTTTTTATTTTATGACCATTAATTTGTGTGATATAATCTCCTACTTCTATACCAGCTATTTCTGCTGGATTATTACTAACTAGTTCGGTAACGATTGGTTTTGATGATACAGCTCCCCAACCTAAAGCAATTGTAAAAAGTAGTAAAAAAGCTAAAATAAAGTTATTACCTGCACCAAAAAACATTACTAAAAATCTTTGCCAAGCTTTTTTAGATTGTAATCTTCTATCTTTAGGTATTTTCAAACTATCATCACTATCTAAATCTTCACCAGCTAATGAACAAAATCCGCCAATTGGAATAGCACGTATTGAATATTCTGTTTCACCATTTTTCTTTTTAAAGTGAAATATCTTAGGTCCCATTCCTATTGCAAATTCATATACATATATACCAAACATTTTAGCAAATATAAAATGTCCAAATTCATGTACTAAAACAATTACTCCCAATATAATAACAAAATAAATTAAATTTAACATATAAATCCTCCTAAATAATATTTAAAAACAAAATAGTAGTAATAGCTATAAATAATGTGCTATCAAACAAATCTAATATTCCACCATGTCCTGGTATTAAACTTGAAAAATCCTTTTGATTATAATATCTTTTAATTTGGGAGAATATTAAATCACCAATCTGACCTATAATTGATAGTGTTAAAGTTATTATCAAAATTTGAGTAAATGTTACTCCATTATTAATTACTGTTAAATAATAAATCATACCAACAAAAGTACCCATCAATGTTCCACCAATAAAGCCTTCAACGGTTTTATTTGGTGAAATAGTACTAGCTAATTTAGTTCTACCTATTAACTTACCAACAAATACAGCAAAAGCATCAGTGAAGCAAGAAACTAACATAAAGTAAGCAAAGTGAGTAGCAGAATAATTTCTAATTAATATTAATAAATTAAATGATAGACCAATAAATAAAACGCTTCCCATCAAATATAGAGCATCCTGTAAATTATATTTTTTATTATCAGCAATTATCACTAATGGTATCATAAAAGTAAATAGCATAAATGTTAATATTCGGTAATCTAAAACAAGAGTTAATTCATTACTTTGATAGTTATTAAGTATTAAAAAGCCAACCGCTAAATATGCTAGTATTTCTATTAGTAATGAAAGTTTTCTTGTTTTTAGTTTTAAATCAAATAACTCTTTAAATGCTAAAAGACCAATTATTAATATTAATCCTGCGAAAAAAACGCCACCTTTTATAATAAATGGTATAAATATAAGCATTAATATTATTGAGCTTAATATTCTATTTTTCATTTTAGTCCTCCAAATTAATAGTTTTTATCGTAATAGTAATATTTTATCAGTAAAATAATTATTTTAAGTTTTTATTATTTGGTAATCCAAATATTTTTTAATTTCAAGATATCAATTTATTAATATATTCTCCTAATATAATTATTATAATACACTTTATTGTTTAGGACAATTATAAAAAGTATTTTTTAAGACATAATAAAAATGGTGATAGTATGTATTATATTAATTATTTTTTTATTTTCGCTATTATAGGCCATTTCATTGAAACAGTTTTTGTTCCTAATTTTAATAGTGGCATACTTTATGGATGGTGGACACCTGTTTATGGATTTGGTGCAGTATTAATTCTTATAACTAGTAAAGTTATAAATAAGATTAATTGGAATAAGAAAATTATTTTAAAAGTAATAGCTACTTATTTTTGCAGTATGATTTTATTATCTTTAATTGAATTATTTGGTGGATATTTAATAAAAATAATTTTTAATAAAGAGCTTTGGAACTATGAACATCACCGTTTTAATATTGGGCATTATATATCACTAGAAATTGCTAATATTTGGGGAATATCCAGTATTTTAGTGTTATATGTTTTAAAACCTATTTTTGATAAATTTGTAAATAAAATTCCTAATGTTGTTACTTATATACTAATATTTTTGTTTATAACTGATAATATTTTAACATTAATATTAAAATAAAAGAATCAATATCTAGCTTTTAAAAACTATCAATATTGATTCTTACTCTTTTATTATCTTTAGTATAACTACTTGCTTGAACTAAAGTTCTAATTGAATTAGCAAGTTTTCCATTTTTACCAATTAACCTACCCATATCATCATTATCTACTAATACTTGAATGAGCATAGTATTTTCTTCATCAGTTTCAAATTCTTTTACTGAAACACTTTCTTTATTTAAGACAAGTGATTTCACTAAAAACTCAGTTAATTCTACTAAATTCATATTACTTTCCTTGCTTTTCTTCAGCAAATTTTTTCATGATACCAGCTTTTGATAATAAATTTCTAACAGTATCTGATGGTTGTGCACCATTTCTTAACCATTTTAATGCAACTTCTTCATTGATCTTTGTATCATCAGCAATTGGATTATATGTTCCAACTAACTCAAGATATTCACCATCTCTTTTTTGTCTAGAATCACTAGCTACTATACGGTAACTAGGTCTTTTCTTAGCACCCATTCTTGTAAGTCTTAATTTAACTGCCATAATATCCCTCCATTTCTAAACTATATTCATTATACATGAAAAAAAAATAACTGTCAACCTTTTTTTGTTAACAGCATTTATATTGTACTAATTGAGTTAATATCTTAAAAAAAGAGCATAAAAAAGCATCTAGTTAGTCTAGATACTCTTCGTTTACTTCTTTATCTATTTCGTCTTCTACATTTTTAATATCTTCAGAGTCATTATCATCCATGATTACTTCCCATGGATCTTCCTCTTCGTCATAAGCAATCTTAACTTTTACGTCGCCAACAATTTCAACACCTAATTCTTTTTGAATAGTGTATTCAATCTTGCCATCTACTATGTCAGCTCTCGTACAAGATGGTTGTTTTAAACTTCTAATTATAATGTCCTCATTAGTAATATCAGTATCATTGCCTTTTGGAACATTAACTTCTTCTAAATAGTTAGTTGTTTCTCTTACAACTTCTGTTTTGGTATCGTTTTGGCATGAGTACCAAATATTTACATCGTAACTACCTTCAATGTTTATTTTATTACCGTTTCTGTATCCTCTAAAATTATGATTGATAACCCAACATCCTAAAATTGTAGTAGGTTGGCATTCAGGAGTTAATGTTTTGGTTGTTGTGAATGATTTTTTCCCTTTTCCAACAACTGCTTTTGTCACAATTTCACGAGTACTTGCCATAATATCCCTCCTCTAGTTTAATTTATGCTTTATAGATAAAATGTTGACAAAAACTAAGGGAAAATATTGGCTTATATTTTTATTACTCTTTTAATTAACTAAATCAGTAAAGTAATTATCTAAAGTGTTTTTTAGATACTTATAAAATTCATTTAATTCAGTTTGCTTATTAATATAATCAACGTATAATGGTATTTTATTTAATTTAGTTAGGAGGATATTTATCTCGTCTTCTAAAACTGTTATATCATTATTTTGTGCTTGATTCTTTACTAATTTTTTTTGTAGTTTCTTTATTTCATTTATGTAACTTATTGCTTCTTTATTATTAGCTAATTTATTATGTAGGTATATATAGTCTTTATATTGTTTACTTGACTTAATATAATTTATTATATCATTAAGTTTTTCTAATTCTAAATTATTCAACGATTTCTCCATCTAAACTCCATGTTTTAGCATCTGTTACTTTAACATTAATAATCTTACCAGTTAAATTATCACAGCCATCAAAGTTTATTAACTTATTTGTATCAGTATAACCATATAGACCTTCTTTACCATTGGTATTTTTTCCTTCTACTAAAACTGGTACTATACTTCCAACTAATTTTTTATTATTTTCTAAAAAATATTTATTAACTACTTCGTTTAAACGATATAGTCTTTTTTCTTTTTCTTCTAATGTAACGTTATCATCTAGTTTAGCTGCTGGTGTATTTTCACGAGGAGAATAGATAAAGGTGAAAGCATTATCAAACTTACATTCATTAGCTAGTGATAGTGTTTCCTCAAAATCTTCTTCTGTTTCCCCTGGAAAACCTACAATAATATCAGTTGAAATGCTAACATTTGGAATGGTATCTTTTATTTTATGAAATAATTCTAAATAACTATCTTTGGTATAGCGTCTACCCATAATTTTTAAAACACGACTAGAACCAGATTGTACAGGTAAATGAATGCTTGGCATAATATTAGGATACTTAGCAATTACTTCAATCATTTTATCTGTAAAATCCCAAGGATGGCTAGTCATAAATCTTACTCTAGGAATATTAGTTTTGGCAACATCTTCAAGCAAGTCTTCCATATGATAATCATAATCAAAATCTTTTCCATAGGCATTAACATTTTGACCTAGTAATGTTACTTCTTGATAACCGTCCTTAACTAATTCTTTCACTTCACTTAAAATATCATCACGATTTCTACTTCTTTGTTTACCTCTTGTGTATGGAACGATGCAATAAGTACAGAACTTGTCACAACCATAGATGATATTAACGTAAGCTTTATGTTTGTTTGCTCTTTTAACTGGCATTTTTTCTATTAAATTACCTTCTTTACTATAAACTTCTATTTCTTGTTTATTGCTTTTTAAATTTTCTGCTAACAAATAAGGTAATCTATGTAAGTTATGAGTACCAAAAACAAAATTTACATATTTATATTTATGAAGTATTTCATCAACTACGCCTTCTTCTTGAGCCATACATCCACATAAACCAATTATTAAATCCTTTTTTTCTTCTTTTAAGTGTTTAAGTCTTCCTAGCATTCCAAAGGCTTTATTGTGAGCATTTTCCCTGATACTACATGTATTTAAAATAACTAAATCAGCTTGTTCATAGTCATCTATTTCCATAAACCCTAGTTCTTCTAACATGGCCTTAATATTTTCACTATCGTGTTCATTCATTTGGCAGCCATATGTTTTTACGTAATATTTTTTTCCTTTTCCTATTTCATTTAAATTAGGGTCAAGTTTATATTCTTCTCTTATTATAGATTCTTTATTTCTTATTTTGGCATCTTTATAATTTGGTAATTTCATACCACTCACTTCCTTGCTTATAAATTATACTAAATTTTATTTTCTTATTCTAGTATTAATTAAATTATTTAGCCTTATGATCTTCCTTTTCTATTAAATCGCCATAAAATATATCACGGCAATTAGCTAAGCGATAGCTATTAGCTAAATAAATTTTGGTATACTCACCTTGACTATTTTTATCAAATGCATCAAACAGTAATAATCCAATTAAAAAATTATTCATAATGGTAATGTTATTTTTTAAAAAGTACTGTTTTAAATATTCATTACTTGTTTTTATATATCCATATGATGTTAGATCATTAAAAACTAAACCATCCATCGTAAAATAATAGTTATAAAACAAATCTTCTATACTAAAACCATTTTCACTTAATGCATATAAATCTCTTTTTATTGCAGCAAAATCTATTTTACTAGTATCTTTTTCAGTTTCTATTAAAAGTTTTTCTGTATATCCTACTAATGTTTCATTATCATATATAATATCTACTGGGGTATTAAAACACTCTAATTTTAATTCTGATAATTTTATTAGACCATCATCTGATATTCTTTTAAAAGGACTAGTTCTTTCTTTTTTAAATAGTTTAATTACTTTATCTTCATAATAATATACAATAACCTCTTTACCGTCATCTGATAATTTATTATCTTGCGTTAAATATTTTTCTACATCAGATATATTAATACTTGCCATTATATCACCAGTTTTATTATATAACAAAAAAATTTATATGTCCAAAAATAAAAGCAATGACTAAACATTGCTTTCTTGTAATACATCCCTAATCATTGTATCTATTCTAGTAGATTTACGACTGTTTAAAAATTCCTCTTTAATTAAGTCAAAATTACTTTCAATAAATGCAACAACTTTTTCCATTCGGGGAAGTAATTCTTTATCTGTTAAATTATTTACAATTATTTCTAGATTTGTAAGCTTTGAATATTTCCCGTATTTATTACTTTTAATATATGTATCATATAAATGCTTGAATGATACTACATCAATATTATTAAATCTAGAATCCTCTAATATTTTAACAGTTGTGTAGATATAATTATCATTAATTGATTTATCAAGAATAGTTTCACCTTTATTATTTTTAATATTAGGTAAAAAATTCTTATTCTTTTTTAGTTTTGAAATAATATCTACAACATTTACATAGTTAATTGATACTAAAATATGAGCAAATGTATTACCGTCTAAATTTTTATGATTTACATTCCAATCTTTGTTTCCCATATGACGAAGTACTACATCATAAGCACCACATTTTAATAACCTAACCAATATATTATTACCTGCTTCATCACAGATATTGATATCAACAATTTTTTTTCTTAGGAGCATATCAACAAATTCAATATGTCCTTCTTTAATTAGTTCGAATACCAGGGACGGGTCTTCCTCCACTAATTCAATTGTTTTTGTCTCATTATAAAACATATTAACACCTCTTATAACACGGGACAGTTATATATACTAACAGAATTTCAGACTTTTGTCAAATTTATTAAAACTAAACTGTTAATTTAAATTGACAAACAATTAAAAAAATATAAAATAATTATCAAGGGTGATATTATGAAATTAACAGGTAACAATTCAGATTCACTATTACTACAGTTAGGTAATCTTAAGTTAAAAGATACATCTGAAACATTTCAAAAACATAAAATAGTTAGTAATTTTGAATACATCCCATTAAATCAAGATAATAGTCAAATAAATGAATGCAGTCAATTAGGATTATTTATAATGGGAGATCATCGACAAGGAATAAAAATTAGATGTAATGATAAAGAAATTTATTTTACCTATGGTGCTAATAGGCCATCGTCAAATGCACATAATATAGCAATTGGTTACTTTGCAAGAACAAAGTATCATTTTATTAGAGAATCATTTTCAAGTATTTACGAGGAAAATCCAGAAATAGTAATTAGATCTATTATTACTACAAATGATTTATTTAAACCAACAGAAATAAAAGAGACAGTTATATTTCATAGATACAGTAAAGATCCTATAAAAACTTTAACAAAACAAGAAACTCAATTTGTTAAAAGCTGGATAAAAAATATAGAAATATTTGAAGAAGCTTTTAAAGAAGAGCAATTAATTGCACTAGATAGAAGAAGATTTAATGCCTTAGAAAGTGATAAGGAAAAAGAAAAATATTTAAAATTCTATCAATAACAAAAAAGGAAGTTCTTTCAAGCTTCTTTTTTTATTAATTTCAATATTTTTTATTTGGTAAATTTTTTTAACATATTAACAACTCTTAATACGGATAGTTATATATATAACAAAAATTTAGATTTTTGCTAAATGCCATAAGCTATTAGCTAATTATTGTAGTGTAATAATTGTAAATATTATTTATATAATGATATTATTTCCTTTGATATTGCCTTATATCCATCTAAATTAGGATGAATATCAGCAGGATTGGGTAAATAGTTAGAATTTTTCTTAAATAACTGATATAGTGATATATACTTACAGTTATATTTATCAGCTATTTTTTGATATTCACTATCTATATATGCAAATAATTCATCTAGTTCATCACCACTTGTATTAAATAGAAATGGTATTGGGTTATAATAACCTATTATTATGATATCTTCTTTAGCATATTTTCTTATTTCTTTTATACAGTTATCTATATTTGGCATAATTAAAATAATGTTACTTTTTAACTTCATAATATCATTTATATCTATTTTTTTTATATTAATACTACCTAGAAAATCATTTGCACCTATTGAAACGGTTACTAAATTTGATTGTCTTAAATCCTTCTTTAATAAATTATTAGTAGTTAAATTATTTATTATATCATCAGTTTTATAGCCACTTTTGGTGTATTTTTTGGTATAATGTGCTAATTTGTTGTTTTCATTTAAATAGTCAGCAAAATAATCAGTATAACTGTAACCAACTTCACCATATGGATTCATTCCCTCTGCTAATGAATCACCTAAAGCAATATAATTTATTTTATCATTTTTAAATAAATGATAAATTGCAAAAATAGTAACTACTATTAATAAAAATACAATATATTTTATGTACTTTTTCATAATTCACCTCAAAATAAGAATAGATTATCTCTATTCTTATTTTATTTTATTTTTTAGGTTTTAGAATTATTTTGCTTTATTTTTTGGTTAAATTACTATTTTTATATCATTCTTCTATTAATTCTATGTCAGCACCAACATCAGTTAATTTAGAAACTATATTTTCATATCCTCTTAAAATATGTTCAACATTTGTTATTGTTGTTGTTCCTTCTGCGATTAGTGCCGCTGCTACCATCGCTGCTCCTGCACGCAAGTCGGTTGCAACTACACTTGTACCTTTTAATTTTGTTGGACCAACTATTGTTGCTGTTTGATCTTTTATTGTAATATTGGCACCTAATTGATTTAAATATGCTATATGCATAAATCTGTTCTCCCAGATTGTTTCTTCTACTTTACTTTTTCCACTACATTGGGTTAATAAAACTGTAAATGGTTGTTGTAAATCTGTTGGAAATCCTGGATAAACGCTTGTTTTAATGTTTGATGGTTTGCTTTTTGCTTGTTTATTTACTATTACATAATCACTACCTATTTCCAAGTCGATGCCAATTTCTTGTAATTTTAATAATAATGAAGCTATATGTTCTGGAATAATATTATCTATTTTTAAACGGTTTCCACATAATGCTCCTATTATTATATAGGTACCTGCCTCTATTCTATCTGGTATTACTTCATGAAAACATCCATGAAGTTTTTCTACTCCTTCAATTTTTATTGTTGAAGTTCCTGCTCCTGTTATCTTTGCTCCCATATTATTTAAGAATGTTGCTACATTTACTATTTCTGGCTCTTTTGCTGCATTATCTATTATTGTTACACCCTTTGCTTTTACTGCCGCTAACATAATATTAATAGTTGCTCCAACTGAAGCAAAATCTAAATATATATTTGCACCTTTTAATTCTTCTGCTTCTACTATATATTTATTGTTTTCATTAGTTACTTTTGCGCCTAATGCTTCAAATCCTTTTAAATGTAAATTTATTGGTCTAGCACCTATTGAGCATCCTCCTGGAAAATACATTACAACTTTCTTATATTTTCCTAGTAATGCTCCCATAAAATAATAAGATGCCCTTAATTTTTTTGAGAACTCTTCTTTTATTTCTATATTTTGCATCTTTTCTGAATTTATTAAAATACTTTCACTGGCCCTTTTTACATCAGCCCCTAAATACTCTAATATTTCTGTTAAAGCATCTGTATCTGTAATTTCTGGCACATTACATATTGTTACTTCGCTATCAGCTAAAATAGCAGCTGGTATTAATGCAACTGATGCATTTTTGGCACCACTAATGCGGATAGTACCTGATAATACTTTTCCACCATTAATCTTTAAAACTTTCATACTTACCTCCAGCAACTTCTACTATATTGTATTTATTTTTGGAACTTTCGTTCTTACTTAATATAACTATATCATAAAAGATGCAAAAAGTAACTTAAAAGTTTTTTACTTTACAATAGATATTAGAAAATGTAACTAATACCAAGAACTAATAAAATAATTGCGCCTAATATGGTAGTGATACTACCGAATTTATTGGATAACCTATTTCCTAGCATAATGCCCATATAGGTAAATATCATACTTGTTAATGAGAAAGTAATACATGGTAATAAAATATCAAGTGCTGCTACCCCAAATCCTATTCCGATTGAAAAACTGTCTATACTAACAGTAAAGGAAAAAAGTATTATTGAAAATAAGCTCGTTAACATTTTTACTTGCTCATCCTTATTTACTGATAATATCATTTCTATACCTAATATTATAAAAATGATACCAACTAGTGTATTGGGATTAATATTTATTAACTTTAGTATCATTTCCCCTATTTGGTATCCTAAAATTGGCATAAAGAAATGAAAGATACCAACACTAAGACTCATTAATTTTTGGGTTTTGGCATCTAGATTTAGCGTACCATATATTAAAGATAGTGAGAATGCATCCATACTTAATCCAATAGCTAATAAAATAACGATAATTGACATAAAAAAGCCTCCTACATAAAGATATGTATGAGGCTTAAAGTTTTATTCATCTACTTTAAGAATTATTTTAAATACTTATCTAATATTTCCTTAATAAAAAACTTGTATTCTACTTCGGTTGTTTCTTCTGTTTCTTCTGCTTCTAAGAGACATAGTGGTGGAAATAGTACACACCACCAATTACTACCCATGCCATCACCTAATGTTACCACTAGTGATTCATAATATCCTTCTTCATATTTTACCCCTTTATATATTTTTTCTGGAAAATAATTCATGCCATAGTTAATATTAAAAGCTGATTTTATATTATTTTCTTCCATAGTTGATGTAATTAAATCAGTATAATTTCCAAGATTATTTTTAATAATATTTCTTGTTTTTTCAATGCTATTTTGTCCAGATAAGTCTTTTTTAACTTGAGTATTAAGTGCGTTTCTTATTAATATTTTGGTGTTTTGATCATTTTTAGTATCACTATTTGCTATTACTCTAAAACGAATTGCTTCTTTTGGAATAATTAGTGCATCTTTCTTACTGTTTAGAGTAAATATAGCTAAAACTATTGCTAACACTAATATTATTTTTTTCATATTCTCATCCTCTATTTTATATAGAGTTGTATTTTATATTTTTATTCATTTTTTTATACCAAATTAATAATTTTTAAATTAAAAAAGACCATAAATGGATATTTACTTTTCTAAATAATAAAAAGTAAATTATCAATTTTGGTCATTTTGATAAATAAATACCATTCTATCTCTACCTTGCATATCTTTTTTTATAATAATACTTGCATTAGGAAAAGATTTTTTAGCAAGTTCTATGATATCATCTTTTTGAGTATTACCTATTTCAAAAGCTATTAAAAAGGTATTATTTACACAAGATGGGGCTTTTCTTAGTATTTTTCTATAACAGTCAAGTCCATCTACTCCACCATATAATGCTAAATGTGGTTCATTCTCTTTTACAATTTCTTCTATTTGTTCAGTTTCTTTTATATATGGTGGGTTAGAAATTATAATATCATATTTTTCATTTATTTCTTCTAGCATGTCATTTTCAATAAAAGTTACTTCTACGTTTAAATTTTCGGCATTTTTTCTTGAAACAGCTAAAGCTTTGGGACTGATATCTAACAGTGTTACATCAATATCAGGTATTTTCTTTTTTAAAGTAATACCGATACAGCCTGTTCCGCATCCTAGATCTATTAATTTTACTTTTCTATCTTTAAATATTTTATTTATTAAATCGATTGTATTTTCAACCAATTCTTCTGTTTCAAATCTTGGAATTAAAACATCATCATTTACTAAAAATTTATTTCCATAAAAGTTAACGTTACCGATTACGTATTGAATTGGTTTATTTTCTTTTAGTAAATCTATCCTTTTTTTATATTCCGTTATTATATTATCTTCTACCTTCATATCTAGAAAATTTAATAATTCTAAAGGATTTAATTCTAGTAAATCAGCTAATAACATTTTAGCATGTTGGGAATGAATGAATTTTTTACCGTATACAATTAATTCTTCTACTGTCATTTTATCGTCCTTTTATTAATTTTAATATGTAGCTATCTAATAATTTATTAGGATTTGATTCTATCTGTTTTCTTAGTGTTTTTTTATCATATTCAGTCGCTATATGTATAGTTTCTATTTTGCACTTAGGACATTTACTTTTTTTATCTAATACAACATATCTATCTTCAATTTTACTTGAAATATTATCCGTGATACTTATTTTACCGCAACGAAGACAAATTGTGTTCATTTTAGTTATCCTCCACCATTAATTTTCTTTTTTGATCTTCTGTAATTAATGCTTCAATAATTTCGTCTAATGCCCCATTCATGATTCTATCTAGATTGTTTGTTGTATAACCTATACGATGATCTGTTACTCTGTTTTGTGGGTAGTTATATGTTCTAATTTTTTCAGCTCTATCACCAGTACCTATTTTATTTCTTCTTTCATTACCTAAGGCTTCTTCTTGTTTTTGAAGTTCTTGTTCATAAAGACGAGCTTTTAATACTTTCATTGCTTGTTCTTTATTTTGAATTTGGCTTCTTTCATTTTGACAAGTAACTACGGTGTTTGTTGGTAAATGGGTAATTCTTACTGCTGAATCGGTAGTATTTACACCTTGGCCACCACAACCTGAAGAACGATAAATATCAATTCTTAAATCACTTGGATTGATTTCAATATTTACATCTTCTGCTTCTGGCATTACTAGTACTGTTGCGGTTGATGTTTGAATTCTTCCTTGAGATTCTGTTTCTGGTACTCTTTGAACGCGGTGAGAACCACTCTCATATTTTAACTTTGAATAAGCGCCTTCACCTTTTACCATAAATTCTATTTGAGAGAATCCACCAGATGCACCTTCTTCAGCGTCAATAAGTTCGATTTTAAATCCTTGCTTTTCAGCATATCTTGAGTACATTCTATATAAATCACCAGCAAAAATATTAGCTTCATCACCACCAGCAGCTCCACGAATTTCAACGATAACGTTTTTTCCATCATTAGGATCTTTTGGTATTAATAAAAGTTCTATTTTCTGTTCTAATTTTGTTTTTTCTTCTTCTAAATTAATTAATTCTTCTTTAGCTAATTCTCCCATTTCTGGATCTTTTAGCATTTCTTTAGTATCACTAATACCAGATAACACTTTTTTATATTCATGATAGGTATTTACAGTTTCTTCTAAATCACTTGATTCTTTTGATAGTGTTCTCATTTTGTTCATATCGCTATAAACTTCTGGTTTAGTTAATTCTATTTGAATATCTTTGTATCTTTTTTCTATTACTTCTAGTCTTTCTAACATAAATCCTCCTTAAACTAATTGAATCTAATTTTTAATCTAAGCTAATTTTATTTTTTATATAGCTGTTATATTCCCCATTTCTGCACTATTATATCAACATTTTATAAAAATTACTAGTTATTTTGTGCTTGAACTGCGGTTATTGCTACAACTCCAACTATATCTTCAACACTACATCCTCGTGATAAATCATTAATTGGCGCATTCATTCCTTGGGTAAGTGGTCCATAGGCTTCTGCTTTAGCAAGCCTTTGAGTTAATTTATAACCAATATTACCGCTATCTAAATCCGGAAATATTAATACATTAGCATGCCCTGCTACTTGACTATCAGGTGCTTTACTAACTGCTACTTCTGGTACAATAGCGGCATCAAGTTGTAGTTCTCCATCTACTTTATATTCTGGGTAATTTTCTTTTAGTATTTTAGTTGCTTGGATAACTTTATCGACATCAGCATGTTTGGCACTTCCCTTAGTAGAATGAGAAAGAAGCGCTACATATGGTGTTTTATCAACTAGATTGATAAAACTTTTAGCACTAGAAATACTAATTTCTACTAACTCCTCGCTAGTTGGATTTTGATTTAGGCCACAATCAGAAAAAATAAAGATACCATTTTCACCATATGTGCAATTTGGAACTATCATTAGGAAAAAGGCTGATACTAATTTTGCATCTTCTTTTGTTTTTATGATTTGTAAAGCCGGTCTTAAGGTATCAGCAGTTGAATGACAAGCACCACTTACAATACCATCTGCTTTTTTATCTAATACTAACATACAAGCATAGTACATATAATTTTCTAATAATAGTTCGGTAGCATCTTTTTCTGTCATACCTTTATTTTTTCTAAGTTCTACTAATTTTTTTATGTACTTTTCAGTTAATTTGCTTGTTTTAGGATCTATTATAGTTGCTTGTTTTAAGATATCAGACTGGCTAGTAATTTCTTTCTCATTTCCTATTAAGATAATATCAGCTATATCTTCTTCTAAAATAGTTGTAGCTGCTTTTAAAACTCTTTCATCCATTGTTTCGGGCAAGACTATTCTTTTTTTATTTTTTCTTGCCTTTTGTTTAATTTCTTCTATAAAATTCATGTAATCACCATTCCTATTTTGATTATAACATATTACTTTTGAAGTAAAAATAATAAACATTATAATTTATATAACATAGTCTTTTTTAGCTTATATAGTCAAAAATAAAAAGTAGCGTTTGCTACTTTTTAAGATCTTTTTCTGTTTCTTTTACAATATATATTGGTCTATGTTTAGTTTCTAGGTAAGTTTTAGCTAGATATTCACCTATTATTCCTGTACAAAATAACTGAATTCCACCTACAAAGAACATAATACATGCCATACTAGGCCATCCACCAACTGGATCACCCCAAACTAGTGTTTTAACTATAATAAATATTATTAAAATAAAAGCTATGAAACAGAAAATAACACCAAGGAGCGCTGCAAATACAAGTGGGGTTGTTGAAAAAGCAACAATTCCCTCAATAGCATAAGAAAATAGTTTCCAAAAATTAAATTTTGAGGTACCAGCTGCACGATCTTCTATTTCAAAATCAATCCATTTTGTTTTAAAACCTACAAAACTAAATAATCCTTTAGAATATCTATTATATTCTTTCATTGAAATAATAGCATCAACCATTTGTCTAGTCATTAATCTGAAATCTCTTGCACCAGGAACCATTTCTGTTTTTGAAATTTTACCAATGATATCATAAAACCATTTTGTGAAAGTTTTTCTTAAGAATGAATAACCTTTACGATTGGTACTCTTAGTAGCACAGCAATCATATTCTCCTGATTCCAAGGTATCAAACATTTCTTCTAGTAACATTGGTGGATCTTGTAAATCAGCATCCATTGTTGTTATGTAATCACCAGTTGCATTTTCAAGTCCAGCAAAAATACCTGCTTCTTTTCCAAAATTTCTAGAAAAAGATATATATCTAACTCTTTTATCTTTTTTAGCTAACTCTCTTAAAGTTTCTAACGTCTTATCTTTAGAACCATCATTAACAAAAACAAATTCAAAATCTGCCTTTTTTTTCATAGAATCAGTAACTTTATTTACTTCTTTGTAAAATAGTGGCAATGATTCTTCTTCATTATAGCATGGAACTACAATTGAAATTTTTTTCATAAATACACCTTCTTGACCTTAGTTTAACATATCAAAGCTATTTTTTAAATACAAATAACTTTGAAAATACATAATTAGACACAATTACTATTATTTGAGAAATTATTTTTAGCACTTTGTCATTACCATGTAGTAAAGTAACTCCTATAAACATGATTAGCATATCCATGATTAAAGTGGCAACTCTAGCTAGTAAGAAACTACCTGCTTCTTTTAATTTATTTTCGTTTTTGCTTTTAAAAACCATGCTACGATTAGTAAAATAAGCAAATGTCACACCAACGATCCAAGAAATAATATTAGCTATTTGAAGTTGAATAGCATTGTTGGGATTTAAAACTGTATATACTAATAAATAGTAACCAGCTAAACTAACTACTGTTGTTAAAACACCAAAAATTAGATACATAATAATTTCACGATATTTTTTGAATAATTCTTTAATTCTACCTATCATACTTCTTTTTCCATTCCTATCTATATAATCACTTATTAATTTAACCATATTTTTGTTATTACTCTCATACTGATTTGGTTTAAATTGTGGTATTTTTTTGATTGCATTTTCAAGTTCATCCATTTCATATACTGGTATTATAAAACCTCTTCTACCAAACTCATCTACTATTTGGAGTTGATGATCATTACCATGTTCTTTATATTTAGATAATCTTGGTACAGCAATAATTTTCTTATTTTTACTTAAACAATCAAAAATAGTACCAACACCAGCATGTGTAATAATAAAATTAGCATTTTTTATATATTTTTCTAGTTCATCTTTAGGTACATAGTCAAATACTTTCATATTTTTTGATTTATACTTAGTGTATCCAGCCTGAACTATTACTTCTTCTTTTATAACCCCTCTATTTATTAATTCATCAACTTTTTTTAACAATCTTGTAAACTCTTTATCTTGGGTTCCTAATGTTATTAATATCATTTTACTCTCCTAATAAATCCAACCACCATATGTAGCTTTGGGATATAATTTTAACATACTTTCCCACTGTACTATGAATAAATCGGCAAATTTATAGATTAATTTGCCCGTAATGGTTTTAGTGTGCATATTAGCAAATGTTTCAATATAAATAATTTTACTACCAAAAATTTTGCCAATACAGCACATTGGACCTGCAGTATGAGCACCAGTTGTTACAATAAAATCAGGTTTAATTTTGAAGTAATAATATAAGCTCTTAAAACAATTAGCCAACAACTTAAATGGGTATGTAAAGGGATGATCTTTAGTACCATAAATTAGGTAATTAATTTTATTTTGATATTTTTTTGCTAAACTTTTGGTGGTATCAGTTTTTTCTGTAATAATATGATAATCATACTTTTTAAATAACTCATTGAGCATCATCATTTCTGATAAATGACCGCCGGTACTTGATATAAATAAGACTTTTTTCATATTAAGCCTTCTTTCTTAATAAATTTAGCCAGTCTTTTTTTATAATTTCATCACTATATTTTAAACTACCTTCTCTAGCATTAGTTCCTAGTTTAATTCTTTTTTCATCATTATTAGCTAATTCGTCCATTTTATCAACCATATCTTTAAAACTACGATTCTCTATTAAGTAACCATTAACATCATTAGTAATTAAATCATTAGCTCCCTCAGCTGATGTGAATGCTATACAAGGTATTTTATATGACATTGCTTCAATTAAAACAATACCAAAAGATTCTGTATAGGATGTCATAACATATATTGATGATTTTTTTAATAATTTATTTATTTCTTCTTTATTTAAGTAACCGTGCATGGTAATTGATTTTTCTAAACCATAACTATAAATATGATCTACTATTTTATTTTTCTGGGCACCATCACCTACAATATCTAAGTGCCAATCAGGATTTTTTATATGAAAATCTTTAAACACTTCAATTAGATCAATAAAACCTTTTTCTTTGGAAAGTCTACCTATTGAAATTATTCTTTTTTCATTTAACTTTGATGTGTCATCAGGAATTGAATCTAACATATTTGGTATAAAAACACATTTGCATTTTATATTTGCTTCTTTCATTTTTTTCTTATAATCTCTTCTTAAAGAGTCGGAAACTAATACTAATGCATTCAATTTTCGGCATGAGTTAACGACACTGTTTGCATACTTAATATCTTGATGGTGATGGTTATGTTCCCAACCTATCTTGTATGACTTATTACTACCGTATGATCCTACCCAGTTATTAAATAAAACTCTACTAGAAATTATAATATCACTGTCACATTTTTTTATTGCTTCTATTGTTTTACTTTTTCTAAGTGATAAAACTTTTAATGATATTATACTTTCCTTTATAAACTTAATAATATTTAAACTCTTTAAACTTCTCTTCCATTCTTCACGATTAGGTTTATATTTATCGATTAAATATACTACCTTAACTTTATTACTTATATTAAAAGCTGGTTTTTCATTTAACTTATAGGTTGAAATTATTTCAACATTATAATCATTACATAGTAAGTTTGCTAAGTTAGTAATACATTTCTCTACTCCACCATAACCTAGATGTAGAGCAAATATCGTTATTTTCTTCATGCTATCACCTAATATTATTATAAATCATGTATTAGTTTAGTGCAAATAATTATAATTAAATTTTTATTTCATCTATTAAATAACCAATATATACAAGTTGTTTGGTTTTATCATTTTTCACACATGTGATTAAAGTTATAGTTTTATTTTTCTTATTTCTATCTATTAAAACTGTTCCATTTTTTAACACTTGATAGTTTTTATCAATTTTATAGACATACTTTATTCCATGATAATAAAATTCTATTAGACTATCTTTAGTCAATTTATCAACATTATTAAAAAAGGCTTTTTTTCCTGTTCCTGAGTGAGCTATTAATATTATATTTGAAGAAGCATTATCGGGGTAAGTTGATGAGTTATGAATAGTTACATTATCTTCAATGTTATTACGGACATCATCTTTCTTATAGATTCCTTTTTTTAAATTAATCTGTGGTATTGATAATATTCCGTCATATAAATCGTCAGTGTCAAGTGATGATTTATATTTATCTAGTTGTTTTTGATTATAATTTTGTTGTTGATTAATGGTATAAGTGATTTTATTATTTTCTACTATTTTTTCAAGTCTCGAAGATCTATATCTATTAGATAGCATCAACATTCCAGTAACGATTAATAAAATAGTAATAATTTTTTTAGCTTTCATGTTTTTTTCCTTTTATAATTAAAATTAAACCTAATATTATCAATAAAATATCAATATTAAAATATTCTATATTAGTTGTAAAGGTATTAGGAACATCAATTATTTCGTTATCTGATTTATTATTATCATTAATATCAGAATCATTATTATCTTCTACTTTTTCACAGTCATTATTTTCATTTTTAGTATCTTCTTCATTACTAGCATTATAATCATTATTTGGTATTTCATTTACATAATTATACACTTTTTCTAGTAAATCGATATTTTTTGTTTCTTCATTATCTATAATAATATCAATAATACTATCATTAAAAACATCTTTTATATAGTAACTACCAAATATCAACTCTTTAGTATAAGATAAGTCAGTTGTTGTAACAAATTCTGCTATTTTATCATCTTTACTATATACCTTTAAACCATCTTTTGAGTAAATATCATCTTTAGCATAAATTGGTATCATAATATCACTTTCTACTTTTGTTTCTAACAACTTATCGTTTAGATAATACTCAGTTAGTTTTTTTATTTTAACCTTTCCCTTTTGTTTAGTATTAGGAATAGTGATTTCAAAGTATCTTTGATTGCTATTACCATATTTGAAATTACTATTTTCATTGATTTCAATAATAAAAGTTCCATCATTAATTTGATAACCATCAACACTACCTAGTTGTTCTATTTTATAACTACCACTTGATAAAGTTACGAAATCTGTAAATCCATGTGAGTTAGTTTTTAGTATTATATCCTCTTGATTTTTGTCTTTTACATAGTCATTTGTTTCGATATTTTTTATTTTGAAAGTAGCACCAGATTCTAAAATTGGTAGCTTAGAATCAAAGTCTGTATTAATTACTTTAATATTAGTAGTAAGTTTATCATTATATAATTCATAGGTTTGGGTTAAGTTATTTGATGTAATATTAACAGTAAAATCATCTGTCAACAAATAATTAAATTTGCCGCTATCCTGTTTAATTGTGTAAAGTCCATACGGTAAAGTTAATTCATATTCTCCATCATAATTAGTTTTAAAGGTAGTTATTTTCTTATTGCTTGAATCATATACAGAAAATACTGCACCTTCTTCTACTGCTATTTCGCTAGTTATAGTATTTCTTATATATTTTTTTATAATTATCTTTTCTTTAATGACTTGATTATAAAAATTAACATATACATAATTATTATTTACTTCTATTTCAATAATTTCATCATTTAAAAGATAACCTTCTCCTGGCTCAACTTCTTTAAGGTAGTAAGTACCATATCCTAAATGATCAAATGTTAATTCATTATTATTAGTAATTGTTTTGGTAGAAATTAGTGTATTATCTTTATCCATTAGGATAAATTTACTATTACTTAAACTAGCACTCCCTTGTGGTATTTTAGTCTTAGTATCTCTATCTAATTTAGTAACTGTGATATTACCTTCAGGTAGATTAAATTTTACTATTGAATAAATAGGATTATAATTACCTGGTATTAACAAATCTTGTCCATTTGGGTCAACATAAACAGTCGGATTATTACTGTATATTTTGCCAAAATTAGCTAAAATCACAATATTTTCACCTATTGTAGTAGTAGAAGCAGTTAGGGTGTTATTTGTTTTACTAACTTTATTGGTATTATAACTAGTTATGTCGTATTTATCTAAAACATTATTTGTATCTATTACTTGATAATCCTCTTTATATTTGGTAGTAAATATTTGATTATTAAATGATGGTAAAGTTGCATGACTTCTAATTAAGTTATTTATCTCTTCCATTTCTTGCTCATATTTACTTACTTTTTTACCGTTTAACGTATCAGTAAAATATAAGGTACTATCTGGAGATAATGTTTTCCAGATCATAAATTGGGTTATAGCAATCCATTTTTGTCCGGTATGATTTTGATATCCATAACCATAATAAGATATTAACATTACTCTTTCCCAGTCTGAATAATCTATGTTAGCATAATTATACTGTTCATTATCATAACCAGTTAAAGTTTTATTTTCATTTATTCCTTCCCATAATTCTAAGCAATAGGTAATCCTATTATCACTTTTTCTTCTAAATACCCGCATCTGTTCGTATTTACCTGTCTGATTTTTTAATTTAACGATATATTCGCCACTTAAATACTCTCCCACATAAAAACTGTCTGTTAGAGCATTTACTTCAAAATTTGGTACTATAAACAAAGAAAATAATACTATTAAAACCATTAATGTTTTTTTCATAATTATCCCCCTCTCACTAATTGGTTCTAATAGTATTATTTAAGTTTTTAGAAAAAAAGCTAAAAAAAAGAAAAATTTTTCATTTTTCTTTAATTTTTACTATGAACTATATATTGGTAACTATCTCTTACCATATCTTCTAATGATTTTTCAGCTACAAAGCCTAATTCTTCTTTTGCATAGGTTGGATCAGCATAACATTCAGCAATATCTCCACTACGTCTTTCTACTATTTTATATGGTACATCAACATTATTAACTTTTTTAAATAAGTTTACCATCTCTAATACACTATATCCTGTACCAGTTCCTAGGTTGTAACAATCAACTTTATTTGTTTTTAATACCTTTTCTACTGCTTTAATATGGCCTTTAGCTAAATCAACTACATGAATATAATCTCTTACACCAGTACCATCTTTGGTATTGTAATCATTACCAAAAATATTTAGATGATCTAACTCCTTGGTTGCAACTTTCATTATATATGGCATTAGATTATTAGGAATTCCATTTGGATTTTCACCAAGTAAATAAGATTCATGAGCACCAATTGGATTAAAATATCTAAGTATTGCGATACTCCAAGTTGGATCTGATTTATATAAATCTTTTAAAATATACTCAATAAATAATTTTGTTGAACCATATGGGTTAGTTGTTGATAAAGGAAAGTCTTCTTTAATTGGTAAAGATTTAGGACTACCATATACTGTAGCACTAGATGAGAAAACAATCTTTTTACAGTCATATTGTCCCATTATTTTTAATAAATTCATTGTTGATACTAAATTATTTTGATAGTAAAGCAATGGTTTTTCACAACTTTCTCCTACTGCTTTTAGACCAGCAAAATGAATTACTACATCAATTTTATTTTCCTTAAATATCTTTTCTAAGTCATCATAGTTGCATAGATCATATTGATAAAACTTTGGTTTTTTACCAGTTATTGTTTCTATTTTATCAAGAACATCTATTTTAGAATTTACTAAATTGTCAACTATTATTACCTCATAATTATTTTCTAATAACTCAACAACAGTATGACTACCAATATAGCCCATACCTCCAGTAACTAATACTTTCATATATTTCCTCCATTAAATTTCTAAAAATAATTTTGTTTTTTCATTTATCATTATTACATCTTAAACTTATAATTTGTTTATTTTTTATTTCTATAATTAAATTTGCTAATTTATACATTTTTTTATCACATAAATAAACTACCAACTTATAATATTGCCTATTTAATTTATTATGCTTATTTAGCCCAATCTTAAAATAACTATTATCCATTATTTTTTTGTCGTATTTATTATAGAATTCTTTAATATGTTCCAGTCTTTTTTTATTATTTTTTTCTTCTAAAATCATATAGATAAAGAAAGTAATTAATTGATTATATTCTATTATTTCTAAATATTTATCTATATTTTTTCTCTCTTTTAATATTTTATATGCTTTAAATACATCAAATTTTTTTTCTGACATAGATGATGACTGAACACTATTTTGATTTATTTTATATTCATAAAATGTTTTTCCAGTATAATATATTTCTTTTGCATCTAATATTGATCCTATAATTGCAGGAATATCTTCGTTTATTATTCCCTCTGCAAACATATTATTACTAATTATATCCTTTTTTATTAATTTACCCCAAGCTGCCGCTACAAATGGATCTTTTAAAATATCTAATTTTTCAACTATGCCTTCCTCATATGTATTATTATATAGTGTTGATTTTATAGTACAATTTATAATGTCATAATTCTCTTTTGATTTTTCATATAGAGTTTCTAAATATTTTGAATCAAAATCATCATCTATATCTACAAACGCAATATATTTACCTTGTGCTTTTTTTAGTGCTTCATTTCTACTATAACCCGCTCCGTAATTTTGGCTATGCTCAATTAATTTTGTTTTGTTGTTAGAATACTTTTTTATTAGCTCTTTACTTTTATCTTGCGAATAATCATCTATAATAATTACTTCAAATTCTTTAAAGGTTTGATTATTTATTTTCTCAAAAAAGTGCCTTATATATTTTTCTCCATTGTAGCATGGCACAATTACAGTTATTTTAATATTATTTTTCATTTAGCTTCTCCATATAATTTAATAATAATTTTAATGATTTTATTTTTTCACGCTGTTTAAATATATTTTTTTTTCTTGTTTCCTTTCCAAAATTATAATTTAAAGAAGCACCTTCTTTATGAAATACATTTATTTCTGGATCATATACTGTAACTAAATTATATGCGAGCATTCTTTGATATAAAAATTCTTCTTCGTGATAAAGAAATGTGTCATTAAAGAAAACATTGTCGAATTTTTTATAATACTTTTTTGAAAAAATTATAAAGCATCCATGAAGTGCTACATTAAATTCCTTTTTATTTCCATTAATTGTAGGAGAGACTTTTATTATTTTTCCTTTTATTTTCATATATTTAATTAGTAAATAATTTAATAATCTGCTCGAATATATTACAATTAATTTTTTACTTTTTTTGATATCATTTATTATTTCTTTTCTATTTTTAAAAACTGGAAATGGATTTACAGAATCACCATTATCGGTTAATATTTTTGGTCCTAACATATCAAACTTATTTTCTTTATAATTTTTCTTTATTTTATTTATTATATCATTATCAGTAATAATTATATCATTATTACTTACTATTAAAAAATCAGGTTTATATTTTTTTATAGCATAATTGCATCCAATATTATTGGCTTTTGCAAAGCCAATATTGTAATCAAGTAATATAATATCATTCGTATATTTTTTAATAGTTTTAACTTCTTCATTTGTCATTGTGTTATTGTCTACAACAATTATAGATATTTTTTCGCTTGTCTTGATTTTATTTATTGATTCAATACACTCTATTGTATCAGAAATATTCTTATAATTTAGTAATACGAATGATATCATAATATTCTCCTATTGCTCATTTAATTTTGATGCTAATTCTTTTGCTTTTACCATACTGTCCTCCATAGAACAATATGTCCATGCGCCATATCTTCCAATACTATAAATGTTGTCATTAGCTATTTCATTTAATGATTCTCTGATTTCTTTATCTACACTACCATTAATATGAACGTATGCTGGATCCATAACTATATTAACATACTCCAATAATTTTGTATTTTGATTTATAATACCAATTTTTTGTAAATTTTCTAATGTTAGTTGAAGTTGCTTATTGATTTCTTCATTACTAATTTCAGCATCTTTTGGATAACCAATTTCAATATACATACTTAATTTATCACCATCTAATATATTGTCATAAAAGCCTATACGATAAAAATTGTATTTTTTTTCTGGAATATATATCCAATGTTCACTGGTATATTTTGACTTTTCATCAAAACCTAAATTAAAAACAAGCACTTTATTATATGACATTTTTTTTGATAGTTCGATTAAATTTTTATTATCTAAGTATAAGAAAAACTTATTTAATGGCATTGTATTAATTAAATAATTATAATTTATTTCCTCTCCATTACTTAATTTTGCTATCTTATTTTTAACATCTATAGAATCAACTGATGTGTTTAATAATACTTTTTCTTTATCCAAATAACCATATAATATATCCATGAATGAGCCAGCCCCATTTCTTGGATATAAAAATTTGTTATTATATGATGTATTATCTTTGTTTGATTTCATATTATTGATTATTGCATTTATATCAGCATATGGAAAAAATCTTCCCATAGCATCCTTATCTAATTTTTGTAAATCTATTGCATACAATTTTTCATTATAAGGTTTTAAGAATTTTTCTACTATTGATTTACCAAATTTACCGTAAAGCATCTCTAAAAAATTTGAATAATTTTCCTTCTCCTCTTTATTCCATAAATCATATAAGCAGTCAATAAACTCATCCTGATTCAATTGGTGAATATTAGTTTGAAATGGATAATCTATTAATTTGCCTTTATAGTATATTTTTGTACATTTGTCTTTATGTATTATATCTTGAGGATTAACTTCTTCAACAAATTTCTTCTTAAACTCATCTTGATTAAAATGAAAGAAGTGTCCAGCATAATCCCAAATAAAATCTCCCTTTTTAATTGTTCTACAGTATCCACCTACTTCATTTTCTTTTTCAATTATTAAATAGTCATCACCTATGTAATTAGCAAATGTTAATCCTGAAACACCTGCACCTATTATTAAATATTTTACTTTTTTCATATTTACTCCTATCTTACATGATTTAATTTATCAGATATTTTATGTAATAGTGGATGTATTTTTACTAAAACTCCTTTTGAAGCTCTATATATTTTTACTCTTCTAGTATTAAATACATCATACTTTAATAATGATGGATATTCTTTTATCCTCTTTTCAAATTTTCTAAACTTGCTTGGTGAATGGAATAGTTCTATTAAAATATAATATTGCGTAGTAACCATTGGTAATAATAATCTATTTAGAATATAATCTTTTTTAATTTGACTTATCCTATTGTCACTTGTCACCATTTTCATCAGTTCAATGATTACATTTTGATGATGTAAATAATTTCTTTTCCATCCTGCTGTACTTACTGACTGTCCTACATTTCCAATGTAATATCTATAAACGTTTGCATCTACTCTACTTATTGTGTTACATAATAAAATTGAATAAGCATTATATAACATATCTACGTAAAATGTTTTTTCTAAAAGTTTAAAATTAGTGTCTTTTAACATTTGTGTCTTGTATGCGGTAGTTGGTAGTGATGGCCCCCATTCTTTAAATCCATAAACATTATTTTGACATATGTCGTTAAAATTATATGTAATTCCAACTTCCATGAATGAATAACATTTCTTTTCAAACGGCTTATCTTCATAAGTCCTTGCTTCACAATAATCATTCAAAACTAGATCGTCATTGCAATTTAGTAAATATTCTATTGATTTATCAAATTCTTTTGTATCAACCCAATCATCAGCATCTATTACTCTAAAATATTTACCTTTTGCTAATTCAATCCCCTTATTAATACCAGAACCATGTCCTCCATTTTTTTTGTTAACAAGCTTTACAATACTCTGATTATTATTTGTTGTTATTTTCTGATAATACTCTCCTATAGCTTGAGTATTATCTGTACTACCATCATTGATAACTAATATTTCGATTTTTTCTTTATATTTACTTTTTAACATTGAAATCAAACATTTATCTAAAAACTTTTCTGCTTTATATGATGGTACTGTTACTGTTAAAATTGGATTTTCATCTATCTTTTTTATCTTTCCAATTATTTTTTTTGCGTCAAATTTATTATTTTCATAATATTCTATTTCTTTTTTTACAGTTTGTTCAAACGAGCATACTTTCTTAACATAATCTGCATTATTTTTAGATATTTTTGAAAACTCTTTCGGATTCTTATATAAAAATTCTACTTTATCAGCAATACTAATATAATCATTTATTGGACATAACATATTATTTTCTTTTTCAAAATACTCTCTGATTACTGGTAAATCAGTAGTAATAACTGCTAGTCCACTTGCTGCTGCTTCTAATGCTGATACACCCTGTGTATCCCATCTTGTTGGAAATAACCCAATTCCACATTCTTTTTGTAATTGGTATATATCTTCATGAGACATAAATTTATTTAATATATGAACGTTTTTAAATTTTTTTAACGGTTCCACTAATGTATCATGTACGCTTCCTTCTCCACATACATAAAACTCTAAATCTTCAAAAAAATCTCTTCTTGATAATTCTAAAATTGACAATACGGCTGTATCAATTGCATATTTTTTATAATTATCCCATCTTCTTAACATAAATATTTTTTTTCTAGTTTCTAAAGATTTCTTTTCAAATTTGAATAAATCTGTATCTATTAAATTTGGTATTACTATTGAATTATTAAATTTTACTTTATGAAATTCTTCTGCTCTTTCCTTTTCCCAATTAGATACAAATATCCAATTATAATTTTTATTTGTTGCATATTTTACTATAAATTTATTTCTTATTTCATACTCTTCTTTTAGGTAATATGGTACAGTATATTGATCTGAAAAATATGGTGTATATATATCTTTGGCATCACATGACAAAATATCTGCTCCATGATTCCATAAAAATACTGGTGTATCATTCAAATATGATGTATCTAAGTAATATGCATATTTAGAATCATAAAAATGAATAAAAATTGCCTTATAGCTTTTTGCCATTAAGATATCTCTCATATATTTATAATTTGTTTTATATACATCTATTCCTTCAAAATTATAGTGTGATGATTCTGAAAACTCATTAATTACTGCTACATCAACCTTTAGACCATTTTCAACATATGATTTAACTCTTGTATGTACAAAACCACATGCATACAGGTTATCTAGTGACGGATATAATGGTGTAATTACTAATATATCACCAGAACCTAGAAAATTATTATAGGTATACTTTGGTTCACTTGTTAAGCTTATTTCTATTGAATTTATAATTATGCTTGTTTTAGGCTTAACTATAATTACAGGTAACAGCAAACCACCTGCTTTAAATGCAGTTGAAGTCTTAGAATTTATTCCTGCATTACAAATTCTCGCTTTCTTTCTATTTAAAAATGTTAAAATAGCTCCAGTTCCATCTATTACACTACCATTAAAGTCAATATTAATATATCTTTCTGATGCTCTAAATGTTTGTGTACAAAATAGTTTAGCATCTATTTCACTATTATTTATAACATGAATTTTTCCTTTTTCTTTTCTTATTATTAATTCTTTATCTTTCTTCAACCAATTTTTTAATTTCATTTCAAAACCTCCACTGTTTTTAATTTTATTGATATTTAATTATATTAAATTTCCTCTGCAAATCCTCTTTCTAGTTTTTTAAATATTTTTAACCCTACCCAAGTTAATATCATGCTACATATTAGTACTACTATTAACGATTTTATATGTGGCATTGATTGATAAAATAATACATCCCTGTAACAATCAATTATTGTTGCCATTGGATTCAGTTTAACTAAATCTCGTATAACACTTCCTTCAAATAAAGTTGATGAATACAATACTGGTGTTGCGTAAAATAGCATACTTAAAATAAAATTAATTATATATTCAAAGTCTCTAACATATACATTCACTGCACTTACAATAAATGAGATACCTTGTAATAGTATAAACTCTGTTAAAATTATTAGCGGCAAAAATAAAGCATAAACACTCAATCCTATTCCTGATGCAAATAGGAATATTAATATAATAATACACGATATTAAAAAGTTTACTAATCCACTTAAATTTACCGAAATCGGTAGTATTTCCCTTGGAAAGTATACTTTTTTTATTATGTTTCCACTATATAAAATACTACCTGAAGATTGGTTTACAACTGTTACAAAATATGTCCATGGTAATATACCTATTATTAAAAAAGTTACATAATGTGGTTCTGTATTTCTTAGGATAAATGGAAAAACTATTGCATAAACTAAAGTTGTTAGTAACGGATTTACAAAGCTCCATAAAACGCCTAAAAATGAGCCTTTATATTTTCCTCTGATTTCTTTTTTTACATTACTTTTTAATAATTCTCTATAATTATATAAATCATTAATAATATTCTTTATCATCTCATCCACACACCTTTATATATTCATCTGTAACTTCATTTATATTACCATCTAGTCTTAACTTTCCATTATGTATCCAAATTCCTCTTTCACATAATTTTTTCACAGAATCTAAGCTGTGGCTTACTATAACTATGGTTTTACCACTCTTTTTAAGTTCCTTTAATTTATTAAAACATTTTTCTTGAAATCTTTGATCACCAACGGCTAAAATTTCATCTATTAATAAAATTTCTGCATCTACATTTATCGCAACAGAAAATGCTAATCGCATATACATTCCTGATGAATATGTTCTAACCGGACTATCGATAAATTCACCTAATTCTGAAAACTCTATGATTTCATTTATTCTATTATCTATTTCTTTTGCATTTAGCCCAAATATTGATGCATTAAAATATATATTTTCTCTACCTGTAAAATCAGGATGAAAACCTGCACCCAATTCAAGTAATGAGGTTAATTTTCCGTTTATTGTAATTTCACCCTTTGTGGGATAAATTATTTTTGTCATTAATTTTAACAGTGTACTTTTACCACTACCATTAACACCTATTAATGCAACAGATTCACCTTTCTTTATTTCTAGATTAATATCATTTAATACTTGGTGGACCTCATATTTTTTATTTTTCCAAAAAATAAATCTTTCCTTTAATGTATAATGTTTATCATAAAGTAATTTGAATTGTTTATACACATGTTCTACTTTAATTGCCACTTTATATGAATTCTTTTCTTTTTTATTCATATCATCACTCTTTCTATTTTTAATTTTTAATGAATAACTATACTAAGTATAAACTAAAAAACGACATATCTCAAGAAATATGGCGTTTTTTTAACATTTTTATATCATTTTTTATTCAACAGTTACACTTTTGGCTAGATTTCTTGGCTTATCTATATCGCAACCGTTAACTTTAGCTACATAGTAAGCAATTAATTGGCACTTAATCATTACTAAAATTGGTTCTATAAATTCTGATACTTTTGGTACTAAAATTAATTTTTGATAAACATTTTTATCTTCTATTTCTTTATTACTGATAATAATACTAATAGCACCTCTAGCACATACTTCTTTTACGTTACTAAGTGTTTTTAAAGCAATAGAATCATCTGTTATGATACTAATTACTGGAGTACTATCATCAATTAAACTAATAGTTCCATGTTTTAATTCACCGGCTGCATAAGCTTCACTATGTAAGTAACTAATTTCTTTTAACTTAAGTGATGCTTCCATACATAAACTGTAATCAATTTTTCTTCCTAGATAGAAGATATCTTTTCTATCATGAATCATATTAGCTACTTCTTTGGTATCAGTGGTATCTTCTAAAATATTAGCTATTTCTTTTTCTAAATCGTGATACATTTTTATATCTTCTTCTTTTACTAAGTTATTCTTTAAGCCTAAGTAAAATGCTATTAAAGATAAAATAATAAATTGACAAGAATAAGCTTTAGTTGTTGCTACTGATATTTCTGGTCCAGCTTTTGTATAAATTACTTTATCTGCTTCTCTTGCTATAGATGAACCTATCACATTTACGATAGCTAAAGTATCTATATTCTTTTCTTTTACTTGTCTTAAAACAGCTAGACTATCAGCAGTTTCACCTGATTGACTAATTAAAATAATTAAATGCTTATCTGTATAAAAATGTTCTTGGTAACGATATTCTGATGCTATTTCTACATTTACTGGGATTTTTCCATATTTAGTAATTAAACTTTTACCAGCTAAACCAACATGATAACTGCTGCCACATCCTATGATATCAATACCAGTATAATTTTCTAAGCCAATTAATAACTCCTTTAAGTTATTAATATCCAAATACTTTTTAATAGTTTTTAAAACTACATCTTTTTGTTCATAAATTTCTTTTAACATAAAATGGTCATAACCATTTTTCATAGCACTATCAACGCTACCTTCAAAAGTTAATAGTTCTTTTTCTACTACTTTTCCATTATTATAAATAGTTACTTTATCTTTTTCTAAAATGGCATATTCATCATTGTCTAATAAATAATATTTATTAGTATATCTTAATATAGCTGGAACATCACTTGCAATAAAGTTACCACTTTCACTTACTCCTATAATTAAGGGACTATTTTTACGAATGGCATATAGTTTATCACTATTTTCTACTAATATTCCTAAAGCATAACTTCCTATTAAATAATCTTTTAAACTATTTAGTACTTTTACCATGTCGTTATCTTTTTTATATAATGAATCGATTAGAGAAGCAACTACCTCACTATCTGTTTCACTAACATAATGGTAATCTTTTAAATTATTTTTTAACTCTTCATAATTTTCGATAATACCATTATGAACTAGTGTTATTTTACCACTTTGATGAGGGTGACTATTTTCCTTACATGGTTTTCCATGAGTTGCCCATCTGGTATGACCGATTCCAATATAACTTTCTAAATCCATATTGATTATCTTTTTTAAATTTTCTATTTTTCCAACTTCTTTTTCTATTTTTATTTTACCGTTTAGTATATAGCTAATGCCACTACTATCGTATCCCCTATATTCAAGAGATTCTAAGCCACTAATAATTTTAGGTATACATTTATCTTTTCCAATATACCCGATAATTCCACACATACAAAAATCCTCCATACAAAAAAATATGGAGAATTACTTTTTGTTACAATATTGATTTTGTTTTTTTAGCAATTCTAACGTTTCCATCATTACGTAGTAACATCCGCCGAATATTTCGATAATTACTATCCTCGTCATCCCTACAGGACCTGGCGCTAACTTTATCCTATCCTTTCTATGATAAAGCTTTACTATATTATATGACGAATTTAATATTTTGTCTAATTGTTTTCCTATATGATAGTGTAAAATTATTTGGGGCAGACATAAAAAAAGAAAAACCTTTGTTATAATAAATTTGAGAAACACAATAA
>CAKOXL010000014.1 GCA_934130105.1 uncultured Bacilli bacterium
GAATAGAAACAGAAAACGGTGAACACGTTTATTATGTAAAGAGTAAAGATAAAAGTGAATATGAAAATATAAGTGATGTATCAACATATGTAATAAAAATAGATACCAAAGCTCCAACTTGTAGTTTAGAAGTAAGTGGAACTAAAGGAAATGATGGTTGGTACACAAGTTATGTAACAGTAGGATTTAAAAGTACTGATGGAACCGGAAGTAAAATAGTATCATATAAGATAAAAAATACATCAGTAAATAAAGACGGAACAGTATCTTTAAACTATAATACAACAGGAGAAGAAGTAACAGCAATAGTAACAGATGAAGCAGGAAATATTGGAACCTGTACAACAGGTACTATTAAAATAGATACAGTAGTACCAAATGCACCAACAATAACAGCAAGTGATAACATAGCTAGTGGTAATTGGCATACAAATGATTTCAATTTAAAGTTATCAGGAGCAAATAATATAAGTGGAAATAACTATTACTTTAATAATACAAATAGCAATATAAATAATTTATATAGTTCTCAAATAACTGTTAATAATGAAACAACAGGCTATACATATTATACAAAAGTATGTAGTAAAGCAGGATTATGTAGTGGAGTATCAAGTTATCAAGTAAAACTCGATAAAACAACGCCAACAATCGACTTAAGTAAAATCCCACAATCAATCACTATAGGTGAAAAATATGATGTTCCAACAAATGTTACGTATGGAATAAGCGGTGGAACAACAACATGCAAGATTGGTAATACTAATATAACTAATACTGAAAGTTTAGCAATTGGTAAGCATACAATTAGTTGTACTGCAACATCAAATGCAGGATTAAGTAAAACAGAAACAAAAGAAATAACCGTTGACCAAAAGTGTGTCGTAACAATAGAAAAGCAAACTCAAGAGATGTGTTTCTATTATAGTAAAGAGCAGCAAGAAAAACTTGGCATTGATTGTTCATCAAGTGCTATAAATAATGCTATAAAAGAAGGTATTGCTTTAAATGTTAAAGTTAATGACACTGAAAGTTATACATTCTTAGTATTAGGATACAATGTCGATACAAAAATATTACGTTTAATGTGTGTTGATGATAGGTGCGTAGTACCATCAATACCTGGTGTTAGCCAGATTCAAGCTTTTAATAAAACGATGTTTAATATGGCAGATAATACGAGAACAGATCACCCTAACTATGATAATTGGACAAACTGTAATGCATTAAATAAAACATATAGAGGATTCTGTTATAATAACACTACAACTTTCCATTACGGAAGATATCATTGTGGTGATAATAATGATCCGGCTAATGATGGTGTATCTTTTAAATATGTCGATATTCCTTATTTAAAAGATGATTTTCAAAAATTAATGCCTCCTGGCAGTAAATTGGGTGAAATTGTATCTTTAAAAGATGATCAAGATCATGGATGGATCAGTAAAATTCAATCAACCACTGAACACGCTGCTCTTAAAACTGGTACATACCTTATATATGATGCATATACAAATAATAGTTATGAATATTTCCCAATGGTATTTGCATATAACTGTAATGGTCCATATTCATGTATAGGTTTTGGTGGCGGAAGTTCCTGGGGAATTATGCCAGTTATTGAAATAACTACACATATTGGAGATGAAGTAGTAGGATACAAATATATTAAATCATGTAGTTAGTCTAACTAATAATTATAATAAAGTACTATATTAATATTTAGTACTTTTTTCTTGGTATAAATTATAAAATTATTTTGATATTTTAATTTATAGATGCTATAATAATAATTGCTTTGATGATTGTGTGGTGTAGTTTATGGCAAATAATAATTTAGTAGAAATACCAGGTTTTGGTAAACAAGAATTAAGACTATATCAAATAGAAGAAGTAAAGGATATATATATTGGAAAATTTAACTTTGAAGATAAAGAGTATATTGGAATTATTGATAAAAATGGTAGAATTTTAGTTTCATTTTCAGAAAATAAAATAACTGATATTTTTAAAACAAAAGACAATCTTGATTACTGTTTTACAACCGGAATTAACTATAAACAATCATCATATCATATTATAAAAAATGGAAACAATTATCAATTAACTGCCCCATTAAGTGGAAAAATAAATGAAAAATACTGCTTAATAAATACAGATGTAGATAATTATTGGCTTGTTAAATGTAGAAATCAAATCGAAGAAAGTTACGCTATATATGACGTTAAGAAAAGATGCATCATAACGCCATTTGTAACGACAATAGAATTTCAAAAGGATAATAGTTCTCCGATATTTGCCTATCTTGAAAAAAAAGTTTCTGATTTAATTGAAGGTGAAATCCATACCTTTACTACTTTGGCATGTTATATAAATAAAAGTGGACAATTTATTTCACCTTTATTGGATATGGAAGATGAGGTAACATATTCAACAGAAAAACTAAACTCGGATCCTAACTTTGAAAATTTTAACAGCTGTGTAATGAGTATCTTAATTCATCATAGAAGGCAGTTTGATATAAAGCAAAATCGTATTGCAGAAATAATAAACGATATGAGGCAGGGTTGTTTGCCAGGGTACACCAAAAAACTTCCTAGACAAAACGGTCAAATAATCCCATTTACAAATACAAGAGGTGAGAAGTATGACAAGAAATGATGTAGATAGAAGTAAAATATCTCCTATGATGGGGCAGTACTTAGACATAAAGGATAAATATGAAGACACTATTATCTTTTTTAGATTAGGTGATTTTTATGAAATGTTCTTTGAAGACGCTATTTTAGCAAGTCGTGAACTAGAACTCACATTAACAGGTAAAAATTGTGGGTTAGAAGAAAGAGTTCCTATGTGTGGAATTCCATATCATGCTTATAAAAGCTATCTAGATAAATTAATTGAAAAAGGATACAAAGTAGCTATTTGTGAACAATTAACCGACCCTAAAGAAACAAAAGGTATGGTAGAAAGAGACGTTATTCAAGTAGTTACGCGTGGTACCATCTTAGATGATAGTCTAAATTCTAAAGACTATAATTATATTGGAAATATCTATGATTTTGATTACTGCTATGGTATTAGCTTAGTAGATGTATCAACAGGATACTCATATAGCGTTATTTTAGAACATGATAGCGATAAAGCAATTAAAGAAGTACTTGCTTACAATTTAAAAGAAGTAATCGTTAATAACAAAATAGATCGTAATTTAATCAATACGTTACGTGAACAATATCATATTTTGGTAACTATTCGTGATGATATTTATAATGGAGATGACTATAAGTATTTAGTCGAAAATATAAAAGATGTTCGTATTGAAACAACCGTTTTTCATTTACTTTCTTATTTATTAGAAACCAAAAAAGGAAATCTTTCTCACTTACAGAAAGTAGAATTAATTGATCATAAAAAACATTTATCGTTTGATGTTCACACAAAGAAAAATTTGGAGCTTGTTGAAACACTTCGTAATCGTGATCGTACTTATTCCCTTCTTTGGCTTTTAGATAAAACTAAAACAGCTATGGGTGGAAGATTTTTAAAAGCTAACATTGAAAATCCCTTAACTGATATCAATGAAATTAATAGACGATACCAAACAATAGAAACATTACTAACTGAATTTATTCTAAAAGAAGAATTACGCGATGAACTTGATAAGGTATATGATTTGGAACGTCTTTCTAGTAGAATTAGTTATGGTAATAGTAATGCTAGAGATATGATTCAATTAAAAAATTCATTAGCATGCCTGCCTAATATTAAGAAGATTTTAGAAACAATTCATTATGATAAACAAATAGAAACCTTAAATGACTTAGTAGAACTTTTAGAAAAATCTATTAATCCTGATAGTCCAATCGGTTTACATGAAGGAGGCCTTATTAAAGAGGGTTATAGTAGTGAACTAGATGAATTAAAAGGTATAAGGAAAAATAGTAAAGATTTTATTTTAAAATTAGAAAACGAAGAAAAAGAAAGAACCGGCATTAAAAATTTAAAAGTTGGCTTTAATAAAGTGTTTGGCTACTACATTGAAGTAAGTAAAGGTAACATTAAAGACATCAAAGAAGAATTTGGTTGGGTAAGAAAGCAAACTCTAACTAATGCAGAACGTTATATCACACCTCTTTTAAAAGAAAAAGAAGATATTATTTTAGGGGCAGAAGAAAAAATTATCAATTTAGAATATAAATTATTTACCGATATTAGAGAAACTGCTAAGACTTATGTTGGTAGAATTCAAGCTATTTCTAAAGTATTAGCCGAGATTGATATGTTACTTAGTTTCGCTGTTGTATCAGAAGAAAATGGTTATATAAAACCAACAATAACTAAAGAACACATAATTCAAATTAAAGAAGGAAGACATCCTGTAGTAGAAAAAGTTAGTAAAAAAGAATATGTAGCTAACGATATCTTAATGGGAAAAGATACCAATATTTTACTAATTACAGGACCTAATATGGCAGGAAAAAGCACTTACATGAGACAACTTGCAATTACCGTGATTATGGCTCAAATCGGTTGCTTTGTTCCTTGCAAGAGCTGTGTAATTCCTATATTTGATTCTATATTTACAAGAATCGGAGCTAGTGATGACTTAGTAAGTGGTGAAAGTACTTTTATGGTAGAAATGAAAGAAGCCAATACCGCTATTCAAAATGCTACTGAAAATAGTTTGATTTTATTTGATGAATTAGGTCGTGGAACGGCTACTTATGATGGTATGAGTTTAGCTCAATCTATACTTGAGTATATTCATGATAAAATTAAAGCAAAAACTTTATTTTCTACCCATTACCATGAACTAACAGTATTAGCAAACACCTTACCACATCTTAGAAATATCCACGTTAGTGCTGTGGAAGAAGAGGGTAAAATTACATTTTTACATAAAATTAAGAATGGGGCAGTAGATAAAAGCTACGGAATTCATGTAGCTAGTCTTGCTCATTTACCAAATGAAGTAATTACTAGAGCAGATGAAATATTAAATATTTACGAACATAAAAGTACTAAGAAACAAACCTTTACTCAAACTAGTTTATTTTTAGATACTGATACCAAAAAAGAAGAAAAAGATATCATTAAAGAAAAATTAGAAAGTATTAATCCATTAGAAATCACACCAATGGAAGCACTTAATATTTTATATGAGTTAAAAAACGAAATTAGAAAAAAATAAAACACTTTATATTTAAAAACAGGAGAAATAAAAAATGATAAACAATTTTATAGTCAATTCGGAATTATATACTTTAGCATTTACAACAAGTGATAATATGCATTTTGATTTAATTAGAAACTGTATAAAGGGTATCATTCCAAGTTCAAAGCAAAGATTTACATATAGCGATAGGCAAGATACATTGTTAGTTTTTGATAAATATTATGAACAAACAATTGATACTGTAACTTCCTTTATGAAGGGTATAAATAAAGAACAAGATGTTTATTGGGTTAGTAAAAAGGGAATAAAGATTCCATGTGGATACTATCAGGTAGCATTAGCTAATATTAATCCAGAAAAAACAAATTTAGATGAAGAAGTTGAACAGTATGCAAAAACTATCAATGATAGTCTACTAACTAATTCATCCATTTCATTTGACAGCTTCACACGCACATATAGCATAAGTTTATATAAAGATAGCTATAATGCCGCACTACAAGATTTTAGTAATTTTGTTTTAGAAAAGGGTATTGGCCCATTTAAAAATTTACAAGTAACATCACGTTATGGTGAATTAACTAAAAGATATATTATTCAATAATAAAAATAATAATTTATAACCATATTTTTATCTGAAATATGGTTTTTTATTTAAATTTTTAAATAAGTTTATCTAACTTTAACTAAAAAAAATTATTCTTTTATTAAGTTTTGATACTTAAAAAAGTGACTTTTGTATTAGTTTGTGATAAACTAACTAGTGGGTGATGTAATATGAAAAATAGAAGTGAATTAAGAGAAATTATTATGAAGGTTTTATATCAAATTTTTATTTTAGAAGAATCAGAAATTGATTTTGATATTGAATCTTTAATTAAGGAACAATTAGAAGTTGAAAATGAATTTGTAACTGATTCAATTAATACAATCTTAGAAAAAAAGGAAGAAATATATAATATTGCTAATAACTACTTAGATAGTTGGCCAATGGATAGATTAAATAAAGTAGATCAAGCTATTTTAGCATTAGGAATTTATGAATTAAAATATACAAAAACACCGCCAATAGTAGCTATAAATGAAGCAATAGAACTTTCTAAAAAATATAGTGACGAAAAAGTAACTAAAATGATAAATGCTGTCTTAGATGAAATTTATCACGAAAGTGAACAATAAGATGGAAGATAAATATATTACAGTTAGTCAATTATCGCGTTATTTAAAATTTAGATTTGATAATGATCCCAATCTAGTTAATGTTTTTTTAAAAGGTGAAATTTCCAATTTTAAAGCTCATACTAGAGGACATTTATATTTTACAATCAAGGATGAAAATTCTAGGATTAATGCCGTTATGTTTGCATCAAATGTAAATAAACTAACATTTACACCTTGTGATGGTATGAAAATAATGGTTACTGGTAAAATCAGTGTTTATGAAGTTACTGGTGGCTATCAGATTTATGTGGATACTATGATTCAGGATGGAGTAGGTAACCTTTATATTGAATATGAAAAATTGAAAAAAAAGCTAGCTAGTGAAGGTTTATTTGATGTAAATAAGAAGAAAAAAATACCAAAATTTCCAGAAACAATTGGCATCATTACTGCTCCAACTGGAGCGGCTATTAAAGATATATTATCAACAATAAAAAGAAGATGGCCTATAACTAAAACTATTTTATTTCCAAGTTTAGTCCAAGGTGCAAGTGCGGCGCCAGAAGTTGTAAAACAAATAAAAACAGCATCAAAATATAATCTAGATGTTTTAATTATAGGTAGAGGTGGCGGAAGTATTGAGGATTTATGGTGCTTTAATGATGAAGAAGTGGCACGCGCTATTTATGAATGCGATATTCCAATTATTTCAGCAGTAGGACACGAAATTGACTTTACAATTGCTGATTATGTTGCTGATTTAAGAGCACCAACTCCAACTGGAGCAGCAGAAATGGCTGTGCCTAATCAAATTGATTTTTATAACTTTATGAACCAAGTTAATCTTAGATTAAATAAAGCTATGAACAATTATATTAAAACAAGTAAGGAACGACTAAATACCTTAAAAAATAGCTATATTTTAAAGAATCCAATTTCCATGTATCAGGTAAAGGAACAAAAATTTGATATGTTATATGAAAGATTACATCTAGTGATGAAAAACCTATTACAAAATGAAAAAAACAATTTATCAAATAGAGTAGAAAAAATATCAAATTTAACCAGTCATTTATTAGAAAACAATCAAAATAAATACATATTTTTAATAAATAAATTAGAAATATTAAATCCCTTATTAACCATTAAACGTGGATATGGCATTGTTAAATATAATGATAAAGTAATTACTAGTGTTAAAAATGTAGCAATAAACAATAAAATAGAAGTTAAACTACAAGATGGTACTATTTATACCAAAATTGAAGAAATTAAGAAAGATTAGGAGATAATTATGGCTAAAGAACAAAAAGAAACATCATTTGAAGAAAACTTAGAGAACTTAGAAAAAATTGTAAAAGATTTAGAAAGTGGTAATATTCCACTAGATGATGCAATAGAAAAATTCAATGAGGCAATGAAACTTGCCAAATTATGTGATAATAAATTAAAAAATGCTGAAGATAAAGTTAACAGCATTCTAAATAAAGACGGAAAATTAGAAGAATTTAAAATAGAAGAAAATAGCTAATTCAAATTAGCTATTTTATATGCAAAAAATTAATTTTAAAAAATATCATTGAGTAACAAAATTAATAAATACTATTAAAATTAAAAAATATGTTAAAATAAATAATGAATAGTTGATAATAAGTAAATAAATTAGTAACTTTCATAATTGATTTTGCTAAGAAAAAATTCCATTCATAAAAAATAACTAACAAAATTTTTAAGGAGTAAACATATGAAACGTCTATTAACAATATCAGTAAATTCTCTAATTTTTTCTTTTATACCAATTTTAATATACTTTTGTTTAGGATTACTTGTAGATAAAGATTTAGTTAATGTATTTTCGATTACTTATCCGCTCCAATTCATATATTCACTACTTAGATCTATTTTTGCAACTGGTGCTAATATTTCAAAAGAAAAAGATAATGATAATAATGCTGTACTATCTGGTATGACTTTAGGAATTTTGGTTGGTTTTATTGTATTTGGTATATTTGTTTTGAATGTAGATAAGTACATAAGTTTTATGAATATGGATTATAACGTATATGTAGAATTTACAATATATTCAATAATTCAATTATATATCTCGGCAGTATTTAGTTTTGTTTTAGAAAAATTATATTTTGAAGATAAAGAAAAACTAGCAAATAAATATTGTATCCAAATGAATATGATAAATTTTATTTCTTTAGTTATTTCATCAATTATTTTTAAAAACAAATGGTGTATTGTTTCAATAACACTACTATCAATTTTCATATATGTTTTAATTGTAACTATAAAACAATATAGGAAATTTAAATTCAAAATACACATATTAAAATATATAAAATATGAATCAGTTGAAATAATTAATAACCTATTATTCTTTTTCTTTTATCTATTTGGATTATCAAATACATCAGAATTTGGCAATGAATATATCCTAGCACTTAACTTCGTTACATTATTAACCGATTGTCAATGGGATACCTTTGATGCAATTATAACGGTTGCCAAGATAGATATTGCTCAAAAAAATTTTGATTATAAAACACATATAAAAAATTCATATAAATTATTATTTATACTATTTAGTACGATTATTATCATGTTTTTGATAACATATAAATTTTACAATCCAAATTTAATACTTGTATGTATATACCTAGGTTTTGATTTTATTAATTTTTTAATGTATCCAATATATAGTATAAACACATGCTATTTGCAATTAGAATCATCAACTGTAAAAATAACCTTTAATAAGCTTGTAACAAGTATATTAAGATTTATACTTTCTTTACTTAAAACACCATTTTGTACAGGAATAGGGCAAACAGTATCCTCAATTTATCAGTATATATCAACTAGTATAATGATTAAAAAACAGTGTAGAAATATTAATTCTAGTACCAAAAACAATTAAAAAATCTTCCATATTTTTCTTGATATATATTTTCTTCATTCACACATAATACTAATGTAGTTGATTTTTAAAAGGAGTTGGTGTTATGAATTTTAAAAAGAAACTACTAATTATCCCTTTATTTTTAATTACTTTATTTCCATCAATAGTATTTGCATATTCTAATAAAATTATACTTGGTGGAGAAAATATTGGAATTAAAGTTAATTCAAAAAATGTCATGGTAGTAGGCTTTTATAAAGTAGGAGATAAGTATGTTGGCGAAGATGCAGGATTTAAAGTTGGTGATTTAATAACTAAAATAAACGAACAGGAAGTATCTTCTATTGATGAGATGATTTCCATTATTGACAAAAACAAGGATAACGGTGCACTAAATGTTTCATTTTTAAGGAACAACAAAGAACTAACAACTTCACTTGAATTAATAAAGGATAGTAACGGTGTATATAAAACTGGTTTATACGTAAAAGATCAAATAAATGGTATTGGTACACTAACTTACATAGATCCAAATACTAAAATATTCGGTGCCCTAGGGCATGAAATTGCTGAAAAATCAACGATGAAGAGAATAGAAATAAAAGATGGAACCATTTTTAAATCAGATGTAACAGGTATTAATCGTAGTGAAAATGGTTCACCAGGATCAAAAGAAGCAAGATTTTATAGTGATGAAGTATATGGTAAAGTAAATTCAAATACTGAAAGTGGTATTTTTGGATACTATACTGATAAACTATCCGATGATGGTACAATCGATGTAGCAGAAAAAGATGAAGTAAAATTGGGATATGCACAGATACGTACTGTAATCAATGATAATTCTATTAAAAATTATGATATTGAAATTTTAAATATTAATCGTTCTGATTCCACTAAAAACATTTTGTTCAAGATCACTGATTCCGAATTATTAAAACTTACTGGTGGAGTAGTAGCTGGTATGAGTGGTAGCCCTATTATTCAGAATGATAAAATTATTGGTGCCGTTACCCACGTCGTTGTAAATGATACACAAAAAGGATATGGAATTTTTATAACTACCATGTTAGAAGAGGGAGATAAGCAGAGTAATTAACATACTCTGTTTTTTTTATTAAAATTTTTTATTTATTTAAGTAAAAAAATAGTATATACTATATATGATAGGTATGGTGATAATATGGCAAGTTCTGTTATTCACATGTGTGTAGCAAAACAAATAAACAAAATTTTAAAAATAAAAGATGAAAACATGTTACTTTTTGGTTCTATTGCCCCAGATATTAGTAAACATGTTGGTGAAACTAAGACAAGAAGTCATTTTTTATATGATAACAATAAAATCGATATAAATCGTTTCCTAGATAAGTATAAATCAAAACTAAATGATCCATTTATTTTAGGATACTTTATTCATCTATATACCGATTTATTATGGGATAAATATTTTGTTAGTGATATTGTTAACAAAGATAGTATTATTCTACTAAATGGTGATACCATAGAAAATACTAAAGAAAACTATAAAAAACTAATATATAATGATTATACTAATCTAAATATATTACTATTAGATGAATATAATTTAGATTTATCGCTTTTTTATAATGAAGCAGTAATACCAGATATTACTATGGATGAAATACCAGTAGATAAGCTTGGTAAACTATTAGATCATACAGGTGTTATTATAGCAAATACTAAAGAGAATAAGGCTTATACATTTAAATTAGAAAATATAGTTCCATTTATAAATACATCTGCTCACTTAATATTGCTAAAAATAATGGAACTTACGAACAATTAGCTATATTTACTTTTAAAAAAGAATATGCTAAAATGTTTGTAGTAAATAATAAAGGAGTAATATATATGGAAGAAAATAAAAATATCAATGATCAAATATCTCAAACAGAAGTAGTTGATTATAATAAAAAAGATAAAAGAAAAAAGAAAAAAGCAGGAAAAATAATAGCAAATATTTTAACTTTTATAATATTTATAGTAATTATTTTAGAAGGAGCTATTGGTATTATTAATATGCAACGTATTAGTAATAAAGAAGAGCCAATTTGGTATTTAAATACAAAAACGACAGAAACTGAATTAAAAACAGTCACTGAATATAATCTTGGTTTATATAAGATTGTTAAAACTGATACAGCTAAAGAAACAAAAATCACTTTAAAACCATTTTTTATTGGTGATTAAGGAGGAAATATGAATACTGAAACCACTAAAATTTTTGAAAATAATAGTAATAAAAATTTATTAATTATTATAGGAATAGTAGTTGCTTTAATAATAATTGGCCTTAGTATTAATTCTTACAAAGAAAAAAAATCATCACCAACTACAATAAGTCAAAATTTAGAAACAGTTGGTCAAGACTTTTACGAAAATTATTATTATTCAGATATGGATGATGAACAAAAAACATTACTTGCTGAATTTAAGGATCAAGGAATTGTGGTTAATATTACCAATCTTGAAACCATAACTTCTTTAAATGAAAATTTAAAAAATAATTTAATAAAAAAGGAATGCGACTTTGACGAAACAAAAATAGTAATATATCCAGAAGAACCATATGGTAAAAAAGATTATAATTTAAAAATAGAACTATCTTGTAAAAAATAGTTCTATTTTTTATTTATCAACTAAATATTAGATAAACCATACTACTATACTAGCAACAAATGATGCTACCATAATTAAAGTTAAAAATATTGCCATAAATTTTAATACTTTTTTATTCACATTTAACACCTCAATATAATTATAATTAAAAAAAACATAAAAGTAAAATAAATACATATTTTTTTCTATTTTTCATAGATTTAATTAGGTGATAATAATGAACAAAGCAATAACTAAATCAATGAAAAATATAGCAGCTCAAAAGAAAAAGTATTTATTTTTAATAGTAATAACATTAATAGGAATATTATCAGGAATTATTTTCATATTTTTTATATCAAAGGCGGACAAGTTATTAATAAAAGATGAATTAAACTCTTTTCTATTAAATATTAAGAATAATAATTTAGACTATTATTCATCTTTTTTTCAGTCATTTTCTTCTAACTTTATCTATCTAATTATTATTTGGTTACTTGGTATTTCAATTATAGGCATTCCAATCATCATTTTCTTATTATTTTTCAAAGGATTTATCTTTGGATTTGGAATTTCATCCATGATATCTAATTTTGGTTTAAAAGGAATAGGATTATCACTAGGATACCAATTACCACATTTACTAATAATGCTTTTAATTTTTCTATTAATAAGTTTTTATGCCATAAATTTTTCAGTTAAACTATTTAGAATATTATTTTTAAAAGATAACATCAATTTATCTCCTTATTTTAAAAAATATATTCAAATATTAATAATATCACTAGTTTTCTCTTTAATATGTTCCATAATGGAAACATTTTTAAGTCCAATTTTGATTAATTTATTCTTGTAAAGAAGTATATAAAAAAGTATAATAATATTGTGGTGAAAAGTATGAAAAAAGTAGTAATTGGAATGAGCGGTGGAGTAGACAGTAGTGTAAGTGCCATTCTTTTAAAGAATCAAGGATATGAAGTAATAGGATTGTTTATGAGAAATTGGGATACTTCAGTTAATGGTGATATTTTAGGTAATCCTAATCTAGATAACAACATCTGTCCGCAAGAACAAGATTATAATGATGCATTAGCTGTATGTCAAAAAATTGGAATTCCCCTTCATCGTATTGATTTCGTAAAAGAGTATTGGGATTATGTCTTTGAATACTTTCTAGACGAATTAAAAAAAGGAAGAACACCAAATCCTGATGTTATGTGTAATAAATACATCAAGTTTGACTATTTTATAAGAGAAGCTAAAAAATTAGGTGCAGATTATATCGCAACAGGTCATTATGCCAGAATAAAGGATGGCCAACTATTAAGAGCTGTTGATAGCAATAAGGATCAAACCTATTTCTTATCTCAATTATCACACGAGCAACTTGAAAATGTTTTATTTCCAATTGGTGATTTAGAAAAAACCAAAGTTAGAAAAATAGCAGAAGAATATGGATTAATTACTGCAAGAAAAAAAGATTCAACAGGTATTTGCTTTATAGGTGAAAGAAATTTCAAAAATTTTTTAAAGAATTATTTGCCAAATTTACCTGGTGATGTTGTTGACATCGACACTAATAAAATCGTTGGTAAACATATTGGTTTAATGTATTATACTATTGGTCAAAGAAGAGGACTTGATATTGGTGGAACTAAAGATAGAATGTTCGTTGTAGGAAAAAATCTAGAAAAAAATATATTGTATGTAGCACTAGGTGAAGATAATGAATATTTAATATCAGATAGCTGCATAATTGATACGATTAATTTTAATACGACTGATAGACCAACTAATTGTACTGCTAAGTTTCGTTATCGTGCTCCAGATTATCCTGTAACATTAGAATATATTAATGATAATGAAATTTTAGTAAGATATAATAACATAAAGGCAGTTACACCAGGACAAGCATGTGTCTTTTACGATGGCGACAAGTGCATTGGTGGAGGAATTATAAAGACTGTATGTAAAGATAATAAAAAAATATGGTATATATTGTAAAATATATGTCAACTTTACTACTTGTATTTTTTGTTTATTGTGATAAAATTATATTAGGAGGTCATTGATATGCAAAATCTTAAAAAAACATTTTCAGAGTTAGGTATTTCAAAAGTTAGATTAGCCAAATATCTTGGCGTATCTAGACAAATGTTATATAACTATCTTGCTGAAAACGAACTTGAAAAGTGGCCTAAAGAAAAAGCAATGAAGATACTTTGTCTATTAGGTGTAAAGGAAATTAAAGATATTGACAATATAAAAATAGATGGGGAATATATTATTCAAGTTGAAAACCGTCTAAATGATGGTATAAAGGATGATACAGACAAATACGACTTAAGTGAATTAAAAGGTTTTAATAAAAAAGAGCAAGAACTTTTATCTAATATTATTCAACTTTTAAAAGAAAAACTATCTGACGACAAAACAAAAGAAGTGTATAATAGTTACCGTTATTTATATTATTTTTTACAATCAATGCAAACAACAAAAGAGCTTAAATATATATTAGGTTATATGGCTAAATCAATGGGGTTTGTCGACCATACTGAATATGTATTTAATGAAGAAAAGCAATATATATTTGAAGCAATTATGTTTTCAGCTATGACATTATATAATAGTGGTACTGCATCTAGAAGCAAGATAGCTGATACTCACAAGCGTTTTGAGCAAGATATAGAACATAGAAAAGAAGAAGTACTTAGTAGAACTCAAGAATTAAATACAGCCAAAATACAAGCATTAAAAGAACTTGGTTATACAGAGATTAACGGTAATAATGCCAAGGAAGTATTAGATAAAATCGCAGAAATACAAGCAAGAAAAGTATAAATAGATGAATAAATAAATTTAAGTATTAATACAAGCATTTTGTGCTTGTATTTTTTGTCTTCAAGTAGTATATTTTAATAAAAAATTAACATGTTGTTATTTTTTTTAATATATGATAAAATAAGTCTAACAATAGTTATAAACGTTGATTGATTAAAAGGGTAGGGAAGGAAGTAAAATATGTTAGATGAGCTAATTCAAAAAATATTAGATTTTATATTAGGTTTATTTGGAATAAATACTAAACAAGAAAAAAATATAAATAAAATTACTAATAATGCAACCAATAATTATGTTACAAGAGATTTTATGACACAAACAGAAATGATCTTCTATGACAAAATCAAAGATTTAAACGATGAATATGTCGTTATTCCTCAGGTAAATTTAGGAACAATAATTAAAAAGAAAACCAAAGGATATAGAAATGAATTATTTAAAAATATAGATTTTGCAATTTTCAGTAAAGATTTTAAAGAAGTACTATTATTAATAGAATTAAATGATAGTACACATCAGCAATATAACAGAAAAAAAAGAGACAGAAACTTAAACGATATATGTAAAAGTGCAAATATAAAATTAATGACTTTTTATACAAAATATCCAAATGAAAAAACATGGGTATTAAATAGGATAAGAAATGAAATATTTCCACAGAAAGATATCGAAATAGAAAATGCTAATAATATTATTTAGCTTTTCATTTTTTAGTTATTAGTTAACATAATATCAATGATTATAAAGGCCATAAACGGCAAATATAGGAGGCTTTTATATCAAGATAGTATAATTATATTAGAAAAGACTAAATTAAGCTTAAAACGGCTTAAAATAGTCTTTTTTAATTTAATAATAAAAATAAACCTAAAAATAATACTACTATCGAAATAATTGTTTCTCTAATATTTTCATTTTTTATTCTGCTTAGCATTTTTCTTAGCATAACAACTACAATTGCAATTATTAACAATTTTGCAATAACAGGCGATATTCCTTTTAATACTTCAGCTGAAGCTTTTTCGCTAAATTCATCCAATTTATTCTTTCCTTTCTATTGTTATTTTTACATTATGTTTTTTGCACATATCTAAAAAATCATTTAGATACATCCTATTTCGCCCGTTTTCAATATTGTTGATACTATCTCTACTTCTTTTTAGTGTATTGCCAAAGTCTTTTTGATTTAATTCTGTCCATTCTCTTATCATTCTTACAATATCTTTTGCTTGATATTCATTAGCTATTATTTTCATTTTTTCCACTCCTGTCATTAGATTATCAATAATACTCAAAAAAAGTTCATTTTGAGTATTGACTATACTCAACGATTTTGATATATTCTAATTGAGTACTAACAGTACTCAGAGAGGAGGCCTCAAAAAATGGAAGTTAAGGCTACATTAGTAGAGGGAATAGGAAAAAAGAGTGGTAAACCTTATACTGCTTTAGAAATTCAATTGACGGATACATTTAAAAAAAGGGTTTTCTTAGAACCTGCTGAATTAGAATTACTAAAATTAACTAAAGTTCAATCTAATACTCAAAATTTAGATGAAAAACCAGATACAGGTTTTTGGAACTAGTAAATGTATCTAATAGTTGTGTGGCACAATTTGAATAAAGATATATACTACCATAAAATAATCAAAGGAACATACGGGACTTACTATGTAGGATATATTAATCAATACAATCATGAAATAATAGATATTATTCCAAATGTTTATCTTAAAGATTATAAAGTGTCACTAATTTCGTTTTTACAAAAAATAAATAAGTAAAGAAAGGAGTAAGTAACATGGGTCTATTATTGATAGGCGAGGTTACACCTAGCGTTATGGATAGTTTAGCTACTGCACTACAAGGTATTTTAACTACTGATAAGTTCTTCGCAAATCTTACTACTTTAGTACCAGTTATTGGTGGAGTTTTAATTTTTGCTTTTACCTATCGTATTGTTAAAAAAGTCGTTGGTGGTGCTCAAAAAGGAAAAGCAAGAATTTAGTTTTCTTGCTTTTTTTATTAGAAAGGAGTTTTTTTAATGAATAATTTCATATTTTATTGTTTTGGTTTTACTGTTGGTTCTTTATTTGATACTAAAATAATGCCATATGTTGAAAAGAAAATTAACGAGATTAGATCAAAAAGGAGATGATAAGAATGTTTGATATTGCATGTGAAATTTTAAAAGACTTATGTAACATGATACCTCCAATTACTGCCATAATTTTAATATTTAATTTATGTGCTTATTTATTGTGGGGGAGGGGAGATTAATGAAAATTTATGTACCTGATACAACTAATTATAAGTGCTTTTATATTCGTTCAGATGGTGTTATTCGTGCTTATAAGGAAATACCGCAAAATAATAGGGAAGTAGCATATCGTGATTACTATATCAATTCTAATTATATTTATACTGATGGTTACCAGTCATTTTCTAATTATTCTACATTACCAGTTTGTTTAGATGAAGAAACAATAACCACAGATTTCTATTACAGAAATGATATAGCTGATATTTTGATTATTTTTGTTATTTTAGCTATTTTCATTATTTATTTGCCTTATAAAATTTTTGGTAGATTTTTTGGTAGGTGGTTAAAATTATGAAAAAGTATTTATTAATTATTTTTACAGTTTTTAGTTTATTTTTTATTAGTGATAATGTTCATGCTGCAAATGAAACCAGTATTTATATGAATAATAAAAATTATTTATTTACTTCTAATAATTTTCATATTGCTTATCAGGGACAACAAAAATTTATTTTAGAATTATTTGGAAGTACTATTTCAGATAAATATTTTGTTTTTGTAATGTGTACTGATAGCCAAACTATTACCTCTTGGAATGCTCCTTCTGGTTTAAATGAATTTAATATTTATAATACTAAATATTCTTGTATGTTTCCAAATTCTTCTTATTCTGGTGGGCATGTTGCTTATATTTATGGTTCTACAAATTTCAATAATGGTAATAATTGTTCTGTATCTGGAGATAATTGTTTGCTAGAAGGTACTGTTACATATCAAGAACCTAATCAATCTTCTTGGGCACTTTTATCAAGTTCTTTATCATCTTCACCTTTTACAATCGATTATGCTAGTGACTCTTTAATGAATCAAAATCAAACAGTCATAGATCAAAACAATTATATTATTAATCAAAATAATAATATTTACGATAATATTTCTAATCAAGGTCAAAATATCATGAATAATCAGGATAAAAATCAGCAACAAACAAATTCAAGGTTGGATGATTTAAATAATAAACAAAATCAGACAAACTCTAAATTAGATGATGTTAATAATTCACTTAAAGACGATAGTGCACCTGATGTTGATAATACTTTTAGTGATATTAAATTAAATACTAATTCAGCTATTTCTAATCTAGTATTAATGCCTATTAATTATTTAAATAGAATTTTAACTTTATCAAACGATACTTGTTCAACTTATTCTATTGATTTTGGTATTTTTAATAGTAATTATAAATTAAATTTACCTTGCATAAAACTAGAAAGCTTTTTTGGTAACTATTGGTGGAATGTTATTGACTATTTTATATGTTTTTTTATGATTTATAACATTATTATGCTAGCTATTTCAGCTTTTGAAGATTTAACATCATTGAGAGATAGTTACGATAGTTTATATCAGCCAAAACATTCTGATACTGGATATCAGCCAAAACATGGAGGTGATTAATAATGGCAAAAGCAATATTTAAAGTTTTGTTTAAGGTTATTACTGGTATTGTAAATGTAGTATTAACTCCAATCAATTTATTAGTTGCTAATTTATTGCCTGATTTTTCAGAAATGGTCGCAACTTTTAATTATGTTTTAAATAATCTTTTAGGTTCTGCATTTACCTGGTTTTTTAGTATTTTCCCACCTCATTGTAGAAGTTTTATAATTGTTTATTTGACTTTTTTAGTTTCATTTTATACCGTTTCAATTAGTGCACATGCTATTTTTAAAGTTTATACAGTTATAAAAAATATGAAAGTATGGTGATGATATGTTAAAGATTAAAATAGATTTTATTTCATTTTTTCAAAAAGGAAGTCCTACTATAAAAGATTATTTCTCAATTTATCTTATTAACGGTTATCAGGGAACTGGTAAAACGTGGTTTGCTGTTTATGATCTATACAAAAGATTTAAAAATAGAAAAATAAAAACTAATATTAGAAGTTTGAAAATACCTGGTTTTGATATTGAGTACTTTACTAAGTTAGAATTTATTTATAATGATACCGAAGATGGTGTTGTTTACGTAATTGATGAACTTTCAAAAAAATATAATAAAAATTCTCCATTAGATAAAAACTTTTACTCTTGGTTGCAACAATCTAGAAAGCATAGTAGATATGTCTATATGATCACTCAGGAGTATATTAATGTTCCGAACTGGTTGAGAGGTGTTGCTAATCAAATATTTTCTACTTCAAAAGTACCATTATTGCCTATTTTCTGTACTACTTTAGGTGTACCAGAACTAGATAAAGAAACTTTTGAATGGACATCTAAACCATTATTAAAAATATTTTATAAAAGAACTAAAAAAATCTCAAATATGTACGATACATTAGAATCTATAAATATTTTATAGAAAGTTCAAACTGGCGTCTTCGCGCTTTAGTGCGTAAGAAGACGCCAAATAAATGAGCGATAGCGAATTATAGCGAAGCGTGGCAAGAAAAAAGAAAAAAGTTTATACGATCTGTTTTTTTAAAAAGAGTGCTGTATTTTGTTTTACCTCTACCTATAAACGGAAGACACGAGCGAACGAAGTGTAGCTACTCTTATAAATTTTTGCTACTTTTTTAAAAAGTAGATAATCGGAGAAGTAGGGGGGTTACTACGACACCCCCCAATGGGGTCTGTGTGACGCGTGACAAAAATTAACTTTAAATTATAAAAAATGTAATAACAAAACATAAAAAGGAGTGTTATAAATATGGCTATAAAGGGTAGAAATTGGGCATTTGTTGTTTATCCAGAAAGTTTACCAGGTAATTGGGAAGAAATTATTACTGAAACTGGTTTACCAATGGCTTTTAGTCCCTTACATGACAAAGACATTAACCCAACAGGGGAGACTAAAAAACCACATTACCATGTTATTTGCTATTATGAAAATGCAACTACAAGTAAAGCTGTAAAAGAAAATGTTACTGATAAATTAAATGGGACCATACCTATAAAACTTGAAAGTATGACAGGAATGTATCGTTATCATCTACATTTAGATAACCCAGAGAAATATCAGTATGATGATAGGGATAGAAAATTCTTTAACGGTTTTGACGTTAATAAAGTAGATAGTTTAACTTATACAGAAATATCCAAATTACTACAACAAATTCAATCATTCATACGTGATAATGGTATTTTAGAATATGCTGATTTATTAGATCTATTATACGATAATGATTTATTTTCTTTGTGGGACGTTGCTAGAAATCATACTTTGCTATTAAATACTTATATCAATTCTAGAAGATACAAAACTAAATTAGAAAATATTAATAAGAAAGGATAAATCTTAAAAATGAAAAATGAATATATTTATATTGGTATTCCTGTTATTAATGGCGAAATAGATGGTGATGCTGTTTTACTAAAATCTTCAGAAGTTTTTGAGTATTTTGATAATAATGAATGTATTATTATTAGAATAAATCTTCTTAAAAATACTGTTGATTATGTTAATAATTTTTCTATTTAATTAATTTTTTAATTAGTTAACATAATATCAATTATACGAACTTTAATATATGATAAAAAATAGATAAAATTATGACTAATTATAAATTATTTTATGGTTTTATAGTTAATGTTACAATTAATTATTCATCAAAAATATAACTCAAATAATATTTACTATAATTATAACAAATTATTAAAACAAATTAATATATAATATAATTTTAAATTAAACTTATAATTTATTTAATCCAGCATTAATTAATTTGTTAATTATATCAATTATAAATATGTCGTTTAATACTTTAATTAATAATAAAACTGTATTTTATCGATTTCTATTTTAATTTGAGATGGATAATTATCCATCTTTTTATTTCCCGATTTAAATTAGAGCACTCTCCTATTTTTAATTTTAATGAATAAAACAGATAGGGGAAGTGCATATTAAAAATGGAGGTAGCATTATGAAAAAAAGTCAAAAAATTAAATGTAGTGTTCAATCATGTGATTTTCAAAACTGTAATGAATGTACACTAGACGAAATTCAAGTTGATTGTAGTTGTGGATGTAATGAAGCAACTAAAGAAAAAGAAACATTATGTAAAAGTTTTAGATGTTGTAATAAAGAAAAAGCAGAAAATTCAAATGAATAAGCTCTGCTTTTTCTTTTTTATACTCCCTACTCTTTTACTTTAGCTTTTCTAAAAAACTACTACCAATAAAAGGTTTATTAACTTCAAAATTTTCTGCAATTGTAGCACCAATATCAGCCATTGAATTTAATATATCAAGTCTTTTTGGTTCTTTTAAATTTCTACCATATATTAATACAGGAACATTCTCTCTTGTATGATCGGTACCTTTAAAAGTAGGATCACATCCATGATCAGCTGTTATAATTAATAAATCCTCAGTTTCTAAATGATTTAAAATCATCGAAATTTCTACATCAAGCTCTTCAATTGCACGTGCATAACCAACTAAATCCCTCTTATGGCCATAATCACTATCGAAATCACTTAAATTAACAGCACAAAGTCCTGTGAAGTTCTTATCCATTATATCGCTAAGTTTATTCAATGCTTCACTGTTATTCTTGGCCTTTATAGTCTTAGTTATACCCTCATGATCAAAAACATCAGCTACTTTCCCTATTGATATAACGCTTAGATTCTTTTCTTTTAGAAAATTCATAACACTCATAGTAGGTGGCTTTACAGCAAAATCTTGTCTCTCATTTGTAAATCTGAAATTACCAGCTCTACTACCAGTAAATGGTTTAGCAATTACTCTACCAACTTTCCATTCTTCTCTTAATGTTATCTTTCTAATTTTTTCTGCATATTCATAAAGTTTAGCAACTGGAATGCTGTTTTCGTGAGCAGCAATTTGTAAATTAGAGCCATTAGACGTATATACAATTAATGAACCATATTCTATTTGTCTTTCGCCTAATTCGTTTATAATGCTAATACCATCACTATTTTTATTGCCTATTATTCGCCTATTAGTTATCATTTCAATTTCATCCAAAAGTTCTCTTGGAAAACCTTTATCAGTAAATGATTTAAATTGTATGTCATTTTTAACACCCATAATTTCATAATGACCATTTAAAGTGTCTTTACCAGGATTAGTTGGTCTAGCTATTGTATAATAAGCATCTACATCATTATTTTCATCCATATTAATAGTATTTAAAAAACCAAGTCTTTTTAAATTAGGTACAAATAAATCATAATTATCTTTAATATGACCTAAAGTGTTAGCACCATTATCACCGTAATTATTAGCATCTTGTGCTTCCCCTACTCCTAATGAATCTAAAATTATTAAAAATACTCTTTTAAATCTCATGTAATCACTCCTCATCATTTCTTGGATGATATTTTTGATAGTCATCTTTTACTTTTCTATTAGTAATATGCGTATATATTCTGGTTGTAGAAATATCACTATGTCCAAGCATTTCTTGAATTACTCTTAAATCAGCACCATATTCCAATAAATGTGTAGCAAAACTATGTCTTAACGTATGCGGAGAAATATTAGGATCAAGTCCTTTTTCCAGCAATAACTTTTTTAATATTTTAAAAAAGCCAACTCTACTAATCTTATATCCCCTACTATTTAAAAATAATTCTTTAGTATTTTTTCCTTTTAATAATTCAGGTCTTACAATTAAGTAATTATTTAATGATTCAATAATATAATCATTAATTGGAACAATCCTTTCTTTATCGCCTTTTCCAATACAACGAACAGTGCAATTAATAGTATCTATATCATTTATAGTTAAACTCAATAATTCACTAATTCTAAGACCAGTTCCGTAAAGTAATTCTAACATACATTTATTACGATAGTCAAATGAAGTTACTAGTTTAATATCTAATAATTTATAAACATCTTCTATAGATAAAACATTAGGTAACTTTTTAGTTAACTTAGGTCTTTCAACCGTTTTAGAAACATTATATTTTAAATACCCATTCTGTACTAAAAATTTATGAAAATTCTTAATACTAGTTAAATAGTGAGCACTAGTCTGTGACTTTAAATTTTCTTTTTTTAAACTTTCAAGAAATAAAACTATATGTTCTCTTTTAATTTCATCAATTTTATTAACACTAACTCCCATTAAAAATTCTTGATACTTTCTAAGATCTTTTTCATAGGCCATTTTAGTATTAATAGAAAGATGTAATTCTGGCATTAAACTATCAATATATTCTTGTATTTTCTCATCAATATTCATTATTATCACCATTTATTTAACTGATTATATCATATTTTATATCTAAATACCAGTTTGCTTATTTTTTTAGTATATAGTAAAATATTATTGGATTGGTGATATTATGAATAAACTAATTAAATACTATAAAACAGTTAGTAAAACAACTAAAATTCATTTAATAATTTTAATATTATTATTATCTCTAGAAATAATAATAACTACAAGATTTAACTACATATTTGGTTCTAATACCGATTGGTTAAAACAGCATGTTGCTTTTGCTGATTATTTTAGGAATCTATTTTATGAAAGTAAAAACATTTTTCCTAATTGGGCTTTACATATAGGAAGTGGACAAAATATATTCTACCTTGCTTACTACGGTTTATTTAATCCTATACTTATTATCTCCTATTTACTACCATTCGTTAAAATGGGAAATTATATTATGATTAGTAGCATCTTACTAGTTATTACATCAATCATATTATTTTACTACTTTTTAAGAAAAAATAAATTCAATAACTCAATCTGTTTTTTTGTATCATTATTATTCTTAACAACAAGTAGTTTTATATTTCATAGTCATCGTCATATCATGTTCATAAACTATATGCCTTTTTTAATTTTAGCTTTAATTGGTGTATATAAATATTTTGAAAAAAAAGATAGCAAATTATTAATAATAAGCACCTTTTTAATGATTTTAACTAGTTACTATTACAGTATATCAGGAATAATAACTATATGCTTATATGCACTTTATAACTATTTAAAAAGAGAAAATATAAATCTAAAAAGTTTTATTAATGAAATGTTTAAATTTTTAAAAAGAATATTAGTAAGCATACTATTAGCATCATTTTTGTTACTACCAGTTATCTATATTGTTTTAAATGGCAGAAATAGTAATATTAGTATTAATTATAACTATCTAATACCAAGAGTTAATCTGGAATTTTTAATGTATGGTACTTATGGTATTGGTCTTACATCTATCTTATGGATTAGTTTAATATATAACATTATCTATTTAAAAAAAGAAAATAAAATTACTAGTATCTTATTAGCACTAATTACTATACTTCCTATTATAAACTTACTATTAAATGGCTTTCTTTATTTAAATGGCAAAGTATTAATGCCATTTATACCTCTATTTTTGTTTTTAATTGCTTCAATGATAAAAGATATTACCTTAAGCAAAAAGTCGTTTAAAAGCCTTTATATTGGCATTATAATAGCAACAATTATATTTATACAATTTAAATTTAATAATAGATATTTATTTTTTATAATAGAAAGCATTTTGACAATAATATTATTAAATTTTTACAAAAAATATAAAAAAAATTATTATTTAGTTCCAATTATTATTGTTAGTTTTATTATTTGTGTTACTAATAATATTAGTGATGATTTAATTGATATTGATACTTATAAACAGCAAGAAGAAATATTATCATACGATGTAAATAACTATCTAAATAAAAATAGTAATTCATTATTTAGATATCAGGACAATTTAAGTGCATCTGACGGAATGAATTTTTCATACGGTCAAAATGATTTTCGTACAACAATCTATTCTTCTACATCTAATTTAGATTATCTTAATGCTTTTAGCAAAAATTTCAGTAATAATAATCCCCTACGTAACTATTTAATGCTTTATCAAAAAGATAACATACTTTTCAATAACTTTATGGGTATCAGTTACTTACTAACAAATGATAATCCACCATATGGCTATAAAGAAATCAAAAAATATAGTCAAGCAACCTTATATGAAAATACTAATGTATATCCAATCGGTTTTAGTAATACACATATACTAAACAAAAATGAATATGAAAATCTATCATATATAGAGAAATTACTAACTTACCAGAAAAATATTATCATAGATAAAGACACTAATAATGCTATTTTAGATAATAACTACAATAAAATTAATTTAGATTTTAATATTTCGTATCAAAAAGGAATCAACATTAATTACTATAATAATCATTATGAAATTGATAGTACCGGTGGAAATTTAATCTTAGATTTAAAAAATAGTATTAACAATAAAACAATTATTATAAGGTTTAAGATGAACGATATACCAAAATGTGTAAATGAAAAAGGTGATACTTATATATCAATTAACGGTATTAAGAATCTACTTACATGTGGTAGTTGGCGATATTATAATAGTAATGAAATATTTGAATATGTACTATCTAGTAATGACGAAATTAAACAACTTAATATTGATATTGGTGTAGGAAAATACGATATTTCTGATTTAGAAATATATGAGATAGATAATAGTTTCTTTGATGATACTGATATCACTCCCCTAATGGAAACCAAATATGAAGCAAGAAATGAAGCAATTGTTGGAACTATTAATCAAGAAGAAGATGGATATTTTATATTCACTATTCCATATGATAACGGATATAAAGCATATGTTGATGGTAAGGAAGTAGAAATTGAAAAAGTAAATGATTGTTTTATTGGCTTTCCTATTAACAAAGGTATACACAGTATTAAATTAACATTTACATCACCTTATTCTAATTTAGGAAAAATTGTTAGTATAATTGGATTATTAAGTTTTACTTGTATCATTATACATGAAAAAAAGTATCAACACGAATAATTGATACTTTTTTTGTTACATTTAATTATTTAAATATTACATATACTTTTGCATAGATTTCATCATTTGATTAACTTGTTTTTGGCTTGGTTTTCTACCCATTTGCATCATCAATGATTTAATCATTTCTTCATTGATAGGTGGGTTCTTTTTTAGGTATTTCATCATAAATTTACGTGCTAAAAAGAAGCCAATAACTATACCAACTATCAAAATACCAAGTACTTTTAATATATCTAAAAATAATTGCATAATATCATCTCCCTACATCATATTCTACTAAAAGTTTATCCTTTAGACAAGCATTTTAATATCATTTATCCAAAAATAATCTTGATAAATAAAATCGCAAACAAAATATTCATCACCTAAGTTCTCAATTATATTAAAAAAGGAAGAGTAATTTCTATTTGCATTAATTAAAATATAACTATTTTTTATTGTTAAAATACTAACCTCATCTTTATATAAATTATTTATTATATGTTCATTGTGATTTTTAGAATAAACCATTTCATTATGATATTTAATATATATTTCGCGATCTATTTTATCCTTTTCTATTCTCTCTGTTAATTGGTTAAACAAATTAAAGCCATAATCAACCTCATACTTTTTCATGAAGTACAAATGTTTCAATACATTAAACAAACTATTAGGATTATTTTTATATAAATTAACAAATTCCCTTTTAATTTTAAAAATATAAAATGTTCTCATAATATCACCAATTATATAATAATAAAAAGGAAAGATTAATTTTGTCGAAATATAAGTTATTTTAATAAATTTATTATTTTTTCTTCGATTTTTTCTTTAGTAAAACCAAACTTTTTTAAAACTTCATCCTTATCACCATTTACCCCAAACTCATCAAGTGTAATCAAATACTTATCATTATAGACAAATTCGTGCCATGAATATGATGATGATGGCTCAATAACGAATGTTTTTACTCCAAGTGGTAAGATTTTATCTTTGTAATCTTGTTTTTGTCTTTTAAATAGTTGAATTGATACCATACTAACTACCCTGATATCATAGCCTTTTTCAACTAACCCATCTGCAACTTCTAATGCTAAATCAATCTCTTCACCGCTAGCGATAATAATAGCACTAATATACTTTTCTTCATGTTTTACTATATAGCCACCCTTTTTTACTTCAGTTATACTGGTACTATTTTTAATCTTTACTGGATTGTTACTTAAAACTATGGCCGTTGGACCATTCTTTTTTGCAGCCACCATTTTATATACTCCAATCATCTCATTAACATCAGCTGGTCTAAATACATCTAAATTAGGTATAGATCTTAATCCTATTAATTGCTCTACCGGTTGATATATTTTACCAGTTTTTCCTATTGAAATAGAATCATTAGAAAATATATAAATATTAGCTAAATTCATTTGGCAAGCAAGTCTTAAAGCTGGTTTTAAGTAATCAGCAAAAACCAAATAACTAGCTACAAAGTTTTTAATTCCAACTAAAGAAATTCCGTTTTGAATAGCTGCCATTGCATTTTCTCTTGAACCATAATTAATATTTCTACTACCATATTGATTAGCAATACTATTATTTTCTTCAATTTTAGATAAAAAAGAATGCTCAAGTATATTACTGCCACCTATAAAAAAAGGATTATTTTTAGCTAAGCAATTTAATATCTTATATGATGACAATTCTAAACTTTCATTTGTATCAGTTATTTCATAATCAATATCGGTATTATCAAGTGATAAATCGTCATCTCTTAATTTATTTAATTGTTCTTTTAAAGTATTATCTAACTCATTAAATTCTTTCTGCCATTTATTATATTCGTCATCAATTCTTGATTTAATCATATTTTCCATATCTTCTTTAGCATCATTACTAACAGAAAAAGCAATATCACGAATGTTCAAATTATTTTTAATATCACTAATTATATCATCGTTTAATAGTAAATCATTACCATTAGCATCAATATTAGAATATTTCTGAGTAGTTGTATTAATTATAATTACAGAAGGAAGATTTGCCTCATGTGCCTTATTAATAGCACTATCTATGCTAGAAACATCAGAACTATCAGCACTAAGTACATTCCAGTTTAAGCTTGAAAAATACTGTTGAATGTTAATTCCAAAACTATTGCTTATTTTTACATCAGAATGACTTCTAGTAGTATCACATAAAATAATTAATTTATTAAGTTTTAAAGCACCAGCAAAAGAAATTGCTTCATAACTAATGCCTTCCATTAAATCACTATAATCACACAAAATATAGGTATAAAAATCAATCATTTTATGATTTAAATTTTGATAATAATTTCTAAGGTATGATTCCCCAATAGCCATTCCAACACCACTAGCTATACCAACACCAGCTAACCCAGTCGATATATCAATGCCATCTTCTACATCAATTTCGGGGTATATTGGTGTTTTTGAATTAATATTTCCAAATTTTTTTAAATCATCTAACGATATATTATATCCTGACATATATAATGTTGCATAAAATAAATCTGATGCATGATTACAAGATAATATAAAGCGATCACGATTAACCCATTTAGCATCAGCCGGATTAATTCTTAAATGCTTAGAATATAGTGTATAAAAAGTTGGTGCCATATTTAAACTAATATCAATACCACCAAAACCAGATTTATTAAGCATATCTATACTTAACGCTCTGAGGTTATCAATAATCTTTTCTTCATTACTATTTTCTTTCTTTACTAAAAACATAAACTCCTCCTAAAGATAAGAAAAGATGTAATTATACATCTTTATCATCAAATAAATTATCAGAATCATTATCAGGATTAAGATCTTCCCTCTTGAATTCTCTTGTTTCAATAAGTTTTTCATCCATTATTTCAGAAATGTTACTATGATTATCAGAATCGCTTTCTAAAGTTTCATTCTCATTCATTGGATTTTCATTACTTTTTTCTTGTTTTAGTTGCTTTTTTAATTTTTTTGGTGATGTTTTTAAATAAAAATATATTCCTATTCCACCAATTAAAAATAATATAAAGCATGAAACACTAACAATAGCATACTTTAAAAAATCATCTTTATTAGCATCATTATTATTTTTATCTTTATTATTACTTCCACTATTGGTATCTGAATTATCACTATTAGTAGTATCTCTTGATGTAATTATAGAAGTGGTATTTTCTTCTACAACAGATTTTTCACCACGTGTTACTGTTATTTGATAGATTCTACTATTGCCAGAATCATCAGTTACAGTAATAGTAACTATATTATTTCCTACTTTAAGATCTTTATCACCAGCTATTTTGATAGAAGTATTACTATCTTCTGCAAATGCTTCAACTGAAATAACTTCAATTTCATTTGGAATAGTGGCACTATACTGTAATTTATCAGAACTAAATACTTCATTTAATGCATATCCTGTAATCTTTAGTGATTTTAAATTTAAACTAGTAGTATCTTTAACTATTGTTAAAGTATAAATGTTATTTACTTTGCCATCTTCTGAAACAACTTTAAGTTCTAATTTATCGCCATTCTTTAGGTTTTTATTTTTACTTTCATCTAATCCAAAATACTTAGCTTTAATATTTGTTAGTTCCGTTTTAAACTCTAATTTAGATGTGTCTTTATCAATAGTTACAGAATAATTAAAAACATCAGATTTAAAATCTTTATCAAGTTTACCGTTTGAAACTACTATACTTTTTAATGTTGCATCACTAGAATTATCTACTTCAACCTTACATTCAGCTTTTATCTCAGAATCATCAATAGTCGCCGTAATAATTGCATTACCAGAATTAGTTCCAGCTTTAATTTTACCATTACTATCAACCGTAGCAACTGTCTCATCACTACTTTTCCAAATAATTTTTGAATCATTTGGATTAACACTTGCAGTTAATTGAAATGTCTCGTTAGCCTTTAAACTAATCTTATATTGATCCAGAGTAATACTCTTTTTTACATCAGGTGTTGCACTAGGAGTAGGACTTGGTGATGGAGTTGGTGTTACACTAGGTGTTTCTGATGGTGTTGGTGACGGACTAGCACTAGGGCTAGGTGTAGGTTCCTCTATTTCATCAGGTTCAGCACTTACATAATAAGGCATAAACACTAATAATGCACAAACAATAATAGATAATATTTTTCTTTTTTTCATTCTAATTTACTTCCCTTTCACTCTATCATAAGTTAATTATAGCATAAATTTCAAAAAAATAAACTTCTTTTTAATATCAAGTGTATAACCACTTATACATAAACATTTTTTATTAAAAAGTCCTAGTATATTTAGATGTAGTACATATAAAGTATATGCTAAACAAATAATTATATTATAAAGATTAAGGAAAGTTATTATTAAGATACAATAAACGGATCACTACTCGTTCCAGAACCTATCACTAAAGTATTATGATTTAAATTCAAAACAGGTCTTATAGTTCTCATACTGTGTACGTCATTTAAATATGTTGCATCCGCTTTTGAAACAATCCAAACATCCGCATATGGACCAGATGTTCCAGCAGGACTCATTGTCCAAAAATCGCCTTCATTATATAAGTAATACGTGTCATTACTTTTAGTATAATATCCACCCGCATAAACAACTTCATCATAAGTAAGTAAGCCTACATTGGCATTTACTATCCCTTTTTCATTT
>CAKOXL010000015.1 GCA_934130105.1 uncultured Bacilli bacterium
GAAGTGTTGATTGCTTCTTTTTGTGAGAAAGATGATATTATGTTATCCACTAAATTTGTGGAAAAATATAAAAATTTGTATGCTTGTATTGGTTATCACCCTGAAGTTAGTAACAAAATTGTGGAAAATGATTATAAAATACTAGAAGAAATGGTTAAAAATAATCATAAAATAGTAGCAATTGGGGAAATTGGACTTGATTACCATTGGGATAAAGATAATAAAGACAAACAAAGGGAAGTATTTTGTAGGCAATTAGAGATAGCTGAAAAATTAAAAGTACCAGTCGTTATTCATAGTCGTGATTCTATTAATGAGACCTATGAAATTCTTAAAAAATATAAAGTGTCTGGTGTGATTCACTGCTTTAGTGGTAGTTTAGAAATGGCGAAAAAATTTATTAGTTTAGGTTTTCTTCTTGGAATTGGGGGAGTAGTAACTTTTAAAAACAGTAAGCTTTTTGAAGTAATAGAAAAATTAGAGCTTACTAATATTGTTTTAGAAACAGATAGTCCTTATTTGACTCCAGAACCAAATAGGGGAAAAACTAATGAATCTAGTAATATTCCTTATATAGCTCAAAAAATAGCAGAGATAAAGCATATTCCTTTGGAAGATGTTGCCAAAATAACGACAGAAAATGCTATTAGGACATTTGACTTACCTATTTAAGTGTGATATATTTAGCGTATAAATACAATAGGTATGGGTGATTAGTGATGTTAAAAGGAAAAGTTTCATTTTATAAAGCAATCAGCTTACGTTTCTTATTAGTTGGTTTTGTTTTTGTATTTGTTACCTTTTTATTGTCGGGTAATACTAGTAAAGTTAATAGTATTAGTAATATTAATAATGTTAAGTCTATAGAAGCATCACATATTATTAGTAAGTATGATAATCGCAGTAAGGCTTTAAAAGTAAGGGAAGTTAGTAATATGTATGAAGCTTCTGTTTACGGGCCTGATATGCCTATTTCATTTATTGGTCAAATGACGGCATATAATCCTGTTTGTGTTGGTTGTACTGGTAAAGTTTATTGTTCACCTAGACAGGATGTAACTAATGGTAATATATATTTTAATGATACTACGTATGGTAAAGTTAGAATTTTAGCGGCTGATTATTTAATTCCTTGCGGTACTATTGTTTCAATTACTAATGTTAGTTTTTCAAATGATCCAATTATTGGCATAGTACTTGATAGAGGTGGTGCCATTAAAGGTAATATTATGGACTTTTTAGTAAGCGAAAGTGATGATATGGATGTTGTTGGTAGACAGCATGATGTAAAATATGAAGTACTTCGTTGGGGTTGGTGATTAATATGGAATTTAGTAATAATAATAATAATAATAATAATCTTAATGAAAAGGAAGATAAATCTCTTTGGCATTATTTTCCTTACTTATTGCTACTTATGATTATTTTGTTTTTTTGTGTATTTGGTATTACTTATTCTATATATAAGCCTGATAATAGTAGCGATAATGGTTTAACAACCGATAAAATTATTTTTACTTATTCAGATGTTGATAAAGTTGGTAATGGCATTTATCTTAATAATGCTACTCCAATTACGGATGATTTAGGTAAAATGCTTATTGGTAATAGACAATATTTTGATTTTTATGTTAATGCAACTACTAAAAAGAGTAAGTTACGCTATTTTTTATTGATTAATAAAGATGATACTTCAACTTTAGATGATAGCAATGTAAAAGTTTATTTAGTTAAACTAAGTGGTGATTATGAAGAAGAACTTGTTCTTACTGAATATTCGAAACTACCAGTAAAGATGGTTAACGGTAAAAAATACTATGTTTTATATACTAAAGATATAGATAATAACTCTGATAATTATGGAGATTCTTATCGTTTAAGAATGTGGATTAAAAATGATGCAACTGATTATTCAGAAAAGAGGTTTTCTATAAAAGTTGATGTATATGCTGAACAGGTGGAGGAGTAGGATTGATGAAGAAAAATGGTGTTTCTGTTAGTGTAGTTATAATTTTATTGTTTTCTATTGTTTTCTTATTTTTTGGAATTAGTTATTCAATTTTCACCTATTTTGGTGAGGGCATGACAAATAATGTGATTGAAACAGGACGTATTATTTTCTCATATTCTGATGCTTTCGGTGGAGGCAATGGTATTAATATGGTTAATGCTTTTCCTATTTCGGATTCTATGGGTAAAATTTTAGCTGGTGAAGGCGAGTATTTTGATTTTAGTGTATCGGCAACAACAAGTAATAGTGATTTAGCTTATGAAATTGCGGTTAAAGCTTCTGATGATAGTACTTTAGATCCTAAGTATGTAAAAATATATTTGACTACTTTTGAAGGTAGTGATGAAAAAGAAGTGCCACTTATATCTAGTAATGATGGCATTGTTACTTACGATAGTTTATTAGATACAAATAATTCTATATTATCTGGTAAATCTATTTATTATGGCAGTGTTAAAGCAGGTGAAGTTGCTTATGGCAAGAAATTCAGATTAAGAATGTGGGTTGCTATGCCTGATAGTGATGACTTTGACTATGATTTGATAAGTAATAAAACTTTTTCATTAAAAGTAAATGTTGCAGCAAGTAGTATTAATTAAATTATATGTGTAAAGAGAATTATAGTTTTTCTCTTTTTATTTTACTTCCTATTTTTTATGTGATATTATTATTCTAGTATATTATGATAGAATCGGGTGATCATATGGATAATGTTAAAAAAGTTTTTCAATTTTTATCATCAGTGTTATTCTATTCGGTTTTACTAATACTTGTTGTGATAGTTTTGATGTTTTTAAGTTATTATATTGATAAACAAGTAGGCTTAAAAAAAGGTGAAAGTAGGTCACCTTTGTTTGGAGCGTATGTTATTATTAGTGAAAGTATGATACCAAGTATCAATGTATATGATGCTGTACTTACTGTAAGAGCTGATGAGAGTAAAATAAAAAAATATGATATTATTACTTTTATCTCAAAAGAAATAGAGACTAAAGGTACACCTATAACTCACCGTGTAATTGATATTGTACATGATCCTGATGATGAAAATAGAATAATTGGTTATAGAACTAAAGGAGATCATAATAATACTGCTGATTTTGCTTTAATTAAACCAGAGGAAGTTATTGGTAAAGTTTATCTTAGGATTCCAATGATTGGCTATTTACAGACATTTATGACTAAGCCAATAGGTTGGGTTTTAATAGTTGTTGTTCCATGTCTATTAATTGTTGGTAGTGATATTTTTAGATTAATTAGTAGTAATAAAAGTAAGGATAAAGATGATAGCGATGAGGCTATTTAATCAAAATATAATAATTGAAATTTAAGAATATGATAGGGGAATAGTTATGAATTTTTTGAGACAATATGTTAAAATTATTAGTTATGTTTTATTGGGATTAGTTTTTGGTTTTTCGTGTTTTTATTTACTAACAAATTGTTATCATTATTTAGAGATTAGGAAAGATTATGTAGTTGATGTTAATAATCAAACACTGGTACAATCTATTGATAATAAAATGAATAATGTAAAAAATAATATTTCTATTTTTAATGCTAATACATATCGTGGTAATGTATCTAATAGTCAAATGCTTTTGATTTATCAAAATTTAAATTCTTGTGTTAATTATTTTAATAATGATACATTTTCTACTATTAAAAATAGTGATAGAATTAGTATTATTGATGTATATAAACTTCGTGAATCTTATGATAATGATATTTTAAGTAGTTGTATTGTTACTAATTTATATTGGACTATGTCTGTTAATAGCGACAACATTAATAGCCCTTACTTAATTGCTAACAAAGAAATGTTTAAATTATATATTAATTCTTTACTTAAAGAAACTTCTTATTTGAAGAAAGATTTATTAAATAATAGTAGCTATTATTTCAATACTTCTATTGCTTCTGCTTCTATTAAAGATAATACTAAAGATGGTTTTTATGAGGTAATGGGAGCTTATAATAGAGCAGCTGATTTTGTTGAACTTATCTCAAATTGGTTTAAGAATGAAGTGGAGGGTAATTATGACTAAAATAGTTAATGGCGTTTTATCTTTTTTAAAAATGTTTTTACTGCTTATATCCTTTGTTTTTACTTTTTATATTGTTGTTAATATGTATCGTAGACTTGAAAAAAATGTTATCGATGCTATCTTTAATTTTATTCCATTTTTAGTTTTGTTTCTTTTGTTTTCAATAAACTTTATATTTAAGCAAAAGAGTGTTAATAATTGCCTTTTTTATAATGTTACTTGTTGTTTAGCTTTTACAATGATTTTATTTGCTATTTATAGAACTTTATTTGACCGTAACATGATTGCTATGATAAGATTAGGTTATGACATTAATTTTAATTATTTTGCTGATATTATTGCACCTATGAGGGCTATTTTATATATGTTATGTTTATCTAATGTTTTACTTATAGTTAGTGATATTAAATTACCAATTAAGACTAACGATAATATAAGTAATGTGGAAGTTAAAAATACAAAAACAAGTAAGAAGAGTATTAGTACTAACAAAAAAAGCAATAAACCAACAAAATAGTTTATTTCTTTTTTATGTAAGGTGGTGAAAGGTAAAAAATTACCTTGTATTTTATGAATTATAATGATTTTGATTTTAAGAAAAAGTATGGACAAAATTTTTTAAGAGATATATCTATACCTAGAAAAATAGTTGATGTAGCTAATATTTCAACTGATAGCTTAGTAATAGAAGTTGGTCCTGGTGCTGGTATTTTAACTAAAGTTTTAGCTAGTAAGGCTAAAAATGTATTGTGTTATGAAATTGATGATAGTTTGGAACCTATTTTGGATAGTGAATTAATTTCTTATGATAATGTAGATATTATTTTTGATGATTTTTTAAATAGAGATATAGCTAAAGATATAGAAAAATATCACTATTCACATTTATATGTAGTTGCTAATTTACCATATTATATTACAACACCAATTATAACTAAAATGATTGATGCAAATATTGATTTAGAAAAAATAGTGGTAATGGTTCAAAAAGAAGTTGCTGATCGCTTTTGTGCTAAACCAGGAAGTAGAGATTATGGATCGATTACAGTTTTTTTAAATTATTACTTTGATATGAAAAAAGAATTTTTAGTAAGTAGAAATTGTTTTAATCCTAAACCGAATGTTGATAGTATGATAATTTCTTTTAATCATAAGAATAGTTTGTTACCTTTAAAAGATTCTAAGTTATTTTTTGATGTTGTACGTGATAGTTTTCGTTTTAAGAGAAAAACACTAAAAAACAATTTGAAAAATTATGATTTACTAGCAATTGAGACAGTTTTAAAAAAGTATAATTTTGATTTAAATGTAAGAAGTGAGCAGTTACCACTTGAGGTTTTTGTAGATATAAGTAACTGTTTAGCTAAAAATTAATAAAAAATTTGAGATATTATGTAAGTAAAAATTAAAATAGTTATAATTAGTTATGTAGAAAGCATATATTTTACTGTTAGGGGTGAAAATATGCTTTTTCAAATTGGTGATATTGTTACTAGAAATTCTCATCATAATGATACCTTTTTTATAATTGAGGAAATAAACGGAAATGTTGCTTTTTTGAAGGGAATTAATCTTAGATTGTATGCTGATAGTGATCTTAGTGATTTAGTGAAAGTAAATAATACTGATGTTGTAGATGATGAGAGAATTACTAGTTCTATTACTGGTGATTTAAATTTAGATCGTAGCGAATTTTTTTATTTACCTGGTAAAGTTTTGCACATAGATGGTGATGAAGACTATTTAAAAAGATGTATGAAATTTTATAAAAAACTTAATATTATGTCATATGGTTTATGTTTAAAGGAAGCAGATATTAAAACGGAAATTAAGTCATATTTAAAAAAACTTAATCCTGATATTGTAGTAATTACTGGACATGATGCTTATTATCGACGTAAAGGTTCTGAAGATGATGTTAAAAATTATAAAAATACATCTAATTTTATTGATGCAGTAAAAGAAGCACGTGATTATGAAAAGAATCAAGATAAATTGATTATTATAGCTGGTGCTTGTCAAAGTAATTATGAAGAATTGATAAAAGCTGGTTCAACTTTTGCTTCTAGTCCTAAAAGAATTAATATCCATGCTCTTGATCCTGCTATTATAGCATCATATTTGGCACTTTATGATAGAAATAAAACGGTTGATTTAATTGAATTACTTTCAAAAACTAAATCAGGTTCTGATGGCATAGGTGGAGTTGTTACAAAGGGCTGTATGTTTGTGGGGTATCCAAGATGAATATAGATAAAGTTAAGAATAAGATTAATTCATATAAGGGCCAAAAATTACAGTTTCGTTTTAATGGCAGTAGAAATCAAATAGAGGAGTTTTCTGCTACTATAATTGATACCTATTCATCAATATTTACAGTTAGGCTAATAGATAGTAGTTTAGTTAAATCATTTAGTTATAGTGATGTTTTAATAAGAAAATTGGTTGTTACTGAATAGTTAATAAAGTTTTATTAAAATAGTTGCTTTTTTTATTGAATTATTATATTATAGATTTATAAAGTAAATTACTTTAGAAGGAGGATACATATGAAGATTACATCTGTAAATGTACGTAAGATTGAAAAAGAAGGATCTAGAATGAAAGGAATTGCATCTGTATTATTAGATGACAGTTTCGCAGTTCATGATATTAGAATTATTGAAGGTGAAAAAGGATTATTCATTGCTATGCCTAGCAAGAAGACTCCAGCAGGTGATTATAGAGATATAGCTCATCCAATTAATCCAGAAGTTCGTTCTATGTTTGAAGAAGAAATTTTAAAAGCATATGAAGAAGCTGAAGAACCTGCTAGCTCACAAGAATAATAATAGAATTAATTGAATTACCTAAATGGTAATTCTTTTTTTTTATTTCTTATATTTTTAATTATTAATAGCTATATAGTATAAAGTTATATTTATTTTAAAATTCTATTCTATTTTATAAAATTCTTCATATCATTTACTAGGAGGCTATTATGGACAAGGATCAAACAATTAATAATTATAATCATAGTATTAACGTACTTGAAAGAAAAAATATTTTAGTAACTGGTGTTAAGAAAATAGAAAGTTTTGATGATGAAGAGTTTCTAATGGAAACGGTTATGGGCTTTTTAGTTTTGAAGGGTGAGGGCCTTGAATTATTAAAATTAGATACTATGCAGGGTAATGTTTCTATAAAGGGTTTACTTAAATCATTTTCATATGTTGATGAAGGTATGAAAAAAGAAAAGGAAAACAGTATTATTAGTAGGCTTTTTAAATAATGGAATTATCTATTCAACTTCAATCATTGATTGCATCTTTTGTTTATGGAATGCTTGTTTCATATTTGATTAAACTTCAATATAAATTTTTATTTAATGGTAGGATCTTTTATAAAATCATTATAACTACATTATTTATTTTTGATAATTGTTTACTGTATTTTTTATTATTAAGGACTATTAATGATGGTATTTTTCATATATATTTTTTATTTATGCTTATAATAGGTTATTTGTTTGGTAATTATTTGGTTGATAAGAAATAATGATTGACATTTTTTTGTAAACGTACAAAAGATGTCAATTTATTTTGTTGAAAAACTTTTTTATTTGTGATAATAATGATATAGGAGATGATTGTTATGGCAACTAAAAAGAAAACAACAAAACTTAAGTATCGTATGTGCTTATTTGTGCCTGTTTGCTTGTTACTACTAATGACAATTTTTGTTACTATTGGTAGTTATTGGTTGCAAATAACGGCAAAATATCAAGAAAAGAAGCAGCTAGAGGAACAGATTTTAGCATTAAAAGAAAAGGAAGAGTCCTTGCGTGTTGATGTTGAGAGATTAGAGGATCCTGATTATGTAGCTAGATATGCAAGAGAAAAGTATATGTACTCTAAAGATGGAGAAATAATTCTTAGATTGCCTGATGATGAATAATTAAGTTTTAGTTATAGAAAAGATTATACTTTTCTTTTTTTTGATGAAATTGTATATTTGACACTTATTTTGTGCATTTGCTTATAGATAGTAGTTGTTTTTTTATGGTTATGGTAAAATAACTATGGAGTAATTTTGAAGGTGGGTGATTATATGAAGCAATCTTACCTATATTTATGTAATTTATTAAAAGAAAATGATATTGTTGTGGTTGGATGTTCTGGTGGACCTGATTCAATGGCATTGCTTTATATGTTAGAACAGATTCGTAAATTTAGAAAAATTTATTTAATCTGCTGTCATATTAACCATAATGTTAGAACGGTTAGTAAAGATGAGCAAGCTTTTGTAGAAAAATGGTGCATAGATCATGATATTGCCTTTGAAACTATGACTATTCAAAAATATGGTGATGATAATTTTGAAAATGAAGCTCGTACAATTAGATATAACTTTTTTGATGAAGTAGTAGAAAAATATAAAGCTAATTATTTGATGACGGCACATCATGGCGATGATTTGATTGAAACAATTTTAATGAGAATTGTTAGGGGTTCTACATTAAGTGGATATGCTGGCTTTAATAAAGTGGTTGACATGGGATCTTATAAGATAGTAAGACCGCTTATTTATGCTACTAAGAGTGAAATAGAAGATTATGATATAAAAAATAATATTCCTTATGTTATTGATAAAACTAATTTTGATGATATACATACTAGAAATAGATATCGTAAGGTGGTATTACCTTTTTTAAAAAAAGAAAATATTAATGTACATAATAAGTTCTTAAAGTTTAGTAATACTTTAGAAAAGTATGATCAGTATATAAATAAACAAGTTGCTAAATGTTTTGATGATGTATGCGTTGATAATGTGATTGATATAGATAAGTATTTGGAACTAGATGAAGTTATCCAGGATAAAATACTTAGTACGATGTTAGCTAAATTTTATACAGATGATGTGATGTTAATAAATGATAAGCATATACTTTTGATTAATGACTTGATTAGATCAAGGAGGAAAAATACTTATATTTATTTGCCTAATAATATAAAGGTTATTAAAGAGTATAATAAATTATCTTTAGTAAATGAAAAGAATCAGGTAGATAGTTATGAAATTGAATTAATTGATTTTGCATTACTGCCAAATGGGAAACATTTAAAAATAGTTGATTCATCTGATACTAATGGAAATGATATTTGTAGGATATCTAGTTCTGATGTCTTTCTTCCTTTGTATGTTCGTACTAGGAAACATGGCGATAAGATGGCATTAAATGGAACTAACGGTCATAAAAAGGTAAAAGATATTTTAATTGATGCTAAGATTCCTATGAATGAAAGGGAACTTTGGCCTGTTGTAGTTGATAGTAAGGGTACAATTATATGGATACCAGGGCTTAAAAAAAGCAAATTTAATAAGCAAAAAACGGATAAGTGTGATATAATAATAAAATATTATTAAAGGAGATGCAAATATGAATAAAAATACTGTAAAAAAAGGATTATTGCCATATTTATTTTTAGCGCTATTAATCTTTGGCGTTTATTATTTATTTGGTGTATTGAATCAAAAAATAAATGTTTTAACTTATAATGAGTTAACAAAAGCTCTTGAAGAAGGTAAGGTAGTAGAAATGACTATTACACCTAAGGATAGAGCGGTTGTATATGAAATTACTGGTAAACTTGATGGTTATCAGGAAAATGAGCATTTTTTCATTAGAGTACCTCTTACTGATTCAGTAGTTGCTAATATTTTAACTGCTGGTAGTAATAATGAATTTAAATTAACAACTAATGCTGATCCAGCATCTAGCTCTTTTTGGCTAGTAGTAGTTAATTTATTACCAATTGTTTTAATTATTGGTTTTAGTTTCTTCTTTATTACTAGACAAATGAATGGTGCTAATAAATCTATGGATTTTGGCAAAAGTAGAGCTAGACTTTCTAATGATACTAATAAGGTAACATTTAAGGATGTTGCTGGTTTAAAAGAAGAAAAGGAAGAGGTTAGTGAATTAATTGATTTCTTGAAAAATCCTAAAAAATTCACAAAGCTTGGAGCTAGAATTCCAAAAGGCGTTTTATTAGTAGGGCCTCCTGGAACTGGTAAAACATTACTTGCAAAAGCTGTTGCTGGAGAAGCTAATGTACCTTTTTACTTTATCAGTGGATCTGATTTTGTTGAGTTATTTGTTGGTGTAGGTGCTAGCCGTGTAAGAGATATGTTTAAACAAGCTAAACATAATGCTCCATGTTTAATTTTTATTGATGAGATAGATGCAGTTGGTCGTCAAAGAGGAACTGGTCTTGGCGGTGGACATGATGAAAGAGAACAAACTTTAAACCAATTACTTACTGAAATGGATGGTTTTGGTGCTAACGAAGGTATTATTATCATGGCTGCTACAAATAGAGCTGATGTATTAGACCCAGCACTTCTTCGTCCAGGTAGATTTGATAGGCAAGTAACTGTTGATTTACCAGATGTTAGAGAAAGAGAAGAAATCTTAAAAGTACATGCTAGAAATAAAGTGTTGGCTCCTAGTGTAAAACTTGAGTATTTAGCAAAACGTACTCCAGGATTTAGTGGAGCAGCACTTGAGAATTTATTAAATGAAGCTGCACTTCTAGCAGTTAGAAGAAATAAAGAATCTATTACAATGAGTGAAATTGATGAAGCTACTGACCGTGTTATTGGAGGTCCAGCTAAGTTATCTAGAAAATATACAGAACATGAAAGACAAGTTGTTGCTTACCATGAAGCAGGTCATGCTGTTTTAGGTATTAAACTTCCAAATGCTGAAGATGTTCAAAAGATTACAATTATTCCTCGTGGGCAAGCTGGTGGTTATACTTTAATGATGCCAAAAGAGGAAACTTATCTTGCTACTAAGAGTGAGTTACTTCAAAGAATTACTGGTTTACTTGGTGGTAGGGTTTCAGAAGAAATTCATTTTAAAGAAGTAACAACTGGAGCACACAATGACTTTGAAAAGGCTACTAAGATAGCTCGAGCTATGGTTACTGAATATGGTATGAGTGATTTAGGACCTGTTCAATTAGAACAACAAGAAGGTGGCGTTTTCTTAGGAAGAGATTATAATAAAACTAAGAATTTCTCTAATGAAATTGCCCATGAAATTGATAAAGAGGTTCGTAAGATAATTGATGAATGCTATAAAGAAGCTACTCGTATTTTAAAAGAAAATCAAGATTTAATTAAGTTAATTGCTGATACATTATTAGAATATGAAACAATTACTAAAGAACAAATTGACTCATTAGTAGAAACTGGACATATGCCTATTGAAAAAGAAGAAACTTTAACTGAATTAAAAGCTAAAGCTAAAGAAAAAGGTATTAAAGGTTATACTAAAATGACTAAAGAAGAATTAGAAGAAGCTATTAAAGAAGATTAATAGTTTCTTTTTTTATTTTCTTTTTCTCCCAAGTATTTCATCAATTGAAAAGTCTTTATATATTTTTGATAGATTAAATAAAAAATTAGTTGGAATCAAATATCTACTGTTTTCATAATGTGCATATGCAGACTGACTGGTATTGATAGCATCAGCGATTTGTTGCTGTGTTTTTTTATTTTGTTTTCTTATTTCTCTTAAATTTTTTGCTATAGTGTCTAAGTCTATTTCGAGCTCTTCATATTCTTGATTTTTATTGGTTAGACCAAATAAGTAATCTAAGCTAAAGTTATATTTGTTTGCATATTTAATTAACTGTTCTAGTGGTATTGTATCTTTATTTGTTTCCCAACCGGAAATTGTTGAATAGGTTACGCCAAATAAGGTTGTTAGGTCTTTTTGTTTTAAATTAAGGGTTTCCCTTGTGCTTCTTAATCTATAAATAATCATATCTATCACCAATTTTATTTTTACAATAAATTGGGAAAATATACTTTTTTCTTGGGGAAATAGACTGAAATATGTTATAATCAATTTAAAGGAGGGAAAGATTATGAAAGCAAACAGTAATTTAGAAGGTGTTGAGGTAAGAAATATGAGAAAAAAACTTATTTTCATTTTTATCATTGCTGTTATTATTCTTATACTAGTTATTACTAATAATTCATCAGATAAGAATACTTATAATAATAGTGAAATCACAAATGGAAAACCAGATTCACCAGAAAAAATAAAAAATCAATATAATTATATGAGTAACAACACTTCTAATTCGGATTTCGAATATGATGATATTAAAAAGGCAGAATTGGCTGTATATGATAAATATATTAAAGATGAAGCAAAAGAAATTTTGAATCAGAAAATATATGTTCAAATTCAGAAGTTAGGTGATTATACTGATGTAAGTAGTGCAACAACGAAGAGTTTTATAATTATGGCTACTGATCATAAAGGTAATCAATGGAAAATTATTTCTGATTCCCCATTAATTGATAAGGAAAATGTAAAAATATACGGTTTGTATAGGGGCACGGAAGTAATAGATGAAGTAACAGTGCCTATTTTAGAATGTTATACTTATAGAGTAGATTTAGGTTATTTAAATAAGGAAGAATTAAAAGAGATTAGTAAAGTATATTTGAATAAATTAAGTAGTATTTATTCAAAAGAACAGTTTTCATATAGTTCTATGGAAGAAGGAGTATCATCAGTTGATATTATTTATAAAAATAAAAATAATGATATAGAAGTAGAAGTGACTGTCAATGTAAATGATAAAAGTATTCATAGTGTTACTGCTACTATACTTCCAATTTCAATAAAATTTTCCGATGTTGATGATAATTTTTGGTATTCAGTAATACGAAGTTTTAATGAAAATATATCTAATAATGAAGCTAATAATATGATAATAGAGGCAAAAGCACATGCTATTGTGCAATCTGATGCAGATCATTTAATTCTTACTGAGGGACAGCCAATGACTACAGGTATAGCGACTTTAAAGGGTTCTCAAATTGAGGTTGTTTTATTTTTACGCCAAATGAAAGTAAAAAACGAGAACTCATATTAAAAATTAATTATTTTAATGATTGAGGGAACGCTTTGTTCCTTTTTCTTTTCATTTTTTCAGATTTATGGTATTATCTATAGTGATTTGAGGGATAGTATGGTTTATATTGGAAATGTAGAAATAAAACATAAAACAGTACTTGCACCTATGGCAGGAATAGGAAATTCTAGTTTTCGTAAGATTATTAAGAAAATGGGTGCTGGATTAATATATGCAGAAATGGTAAGTGATAAGGCTTTATTCTATCAAAATAAAAAGACAGTTGATATGCTTTATATGGAAGAAATGGAAAGACCAATTACACAACAAATATTTGGTAGTGATAAAGAATCTTTTGTTAGTGCAGCTAAATTTATTTATGAAAATATGCATCCAGATATTATAGATATTAATATGGGGTGTCCAGTTCCTAAAGTTGCAGTTAGGGCCCAGGCAGGAAGTGCTTTACTTAAAAATCCAGAAAAAATACGAGATATCGTTTCTAGTGTTGTTCGTAGTGTACCAATTCCCGTTACTGTTAAAATTAGAAGTGGTTGGGATTTTGAACATATTAATGCAGTAGAAGTTGCTAAAATATGCGAGGAAGCAGGTGCTAGTGCAATATGTGTTCATCCTAGAACACGTAGTCAGGGTTATAGTGGAAAAGCTGATTGGTCGATTATAAAAAAAGTAAAAGAAGCTGTTTCTATTCCAGTAATTGGAAATGGTGATATTGTAGATATTTATAGTGCTAAAAAAATGCTAGATGAAACAGGGTGCGATCTTATTATGATAGGTAGAGGGGTACTTGGTAATCCTTGGTTAATTAAACAAATTAATGCCTATTTGGAAGATAATATTATTTTACCTGACCCTACACCTGTTGAAAGAATAGATATGTGTTTGGAACATTTACACAATTTGTATGAGTTAAAAGATGAGAAACTTGCTGTACTTGAAATAAGAAATCACATTGCCTGGTATCTTAAAGGTTTACCAAATTCTAATGAAATCAAAAATAAAATATTCCTACAAAAGGATATTTCTGTTATAATTGAGATACTTGATGAGTATAAAAAGTATATTGAAGATTTAGAAGGTTAGGTGATAATATGTCTAATATTAAAAAGAAAGATGAAAAAGTGGTAGATGCAGTAATAGAAGAAAAGGAAACTAATACTGATACTTTTGATAAACCTTATTTTTTTCCGAGAGCTGTTGCATACATTATTGATATTTTGCTAGTTTCTATTGTTTGTTCTGGTATTTTGTTTTTGATTCCAGAAAATAAGAATTATGATGCTTACGTAAAGGAATATGAACAAATTCAAACTGATGTTATAGAGAAAAAGATAGATACAAAAGAGTATTTTAATAAAGCAATTGATATTGTTTATGACATTGATTATAGTAATTGTATGTCTATGATTATAGAAATTGTTGTTATAATTCTTTATTTTATAGTATTTCAGTATTATAATAATGGTCAGACTTTAGGAAAAAAGATTATGAAATTGAGAGTCATTAGTAATAATGGTGATAGTTTGTCATTAAATCAGGTTGCATATCGTGCTCTTATTATTAATTCAGTTTTAATAAATATGTTGATAGTGGCAGCGTTATTGTTTTTAGGAAGAAATTATTATTATTATGCTAGTTTATTATTGCAAATAATATCAGAGATTATAGTTATTGTTACATTAATTATGATTATGTTTCGTAAAGATGGTAGAGGACTTCATGATATTATAGCTGGTACTAAAGTAGTTCAAGAAAATTAGGAGGAGTAGTTATGAGAGTTTTTTCAGAACAAGAGTTAGTTAGAAGAGAAAAGATAGATAAAATTAGAGAGGTATGTAATCCATATCCAGAAAAATATGTTAAAACCCATTCTTTGGAAGAGGCAAAGTTACTTGAAGATGGAACAACAGATGTTAAAATTGCTGGTAGAATTATTTTTGCTAGAAAAATGGGTAAATTAAGCTTTGTGAGAATTCGTGATTTAAAGGGCGATATGCAGCTTGAATTTAAAATTGATGTTGTTGGTGAAGAAAGATACGATTTCTTTAAAAAGTTAATTGATACAGGAGACTTTATTGGAGCAGATGGTGAAATATTTACTACCCAAACTGGTGAAAAGACACTTCGTGTTCATTCTTTTGAATTTTTAGGAAAGGCTTTAAGACCACTTCCTGAGAAATTCCATGGCCTTGTTGATACAGAACTTAAATATCGTCAACGCTATGTAGATTTAATTACTAATGAAGAAAGTAGAAAAGTATTTTTAGGTAGAAGTAAGTTTTATGCCTTTTTGCATAAATTTTTAGCAGATAATGGTTTCTTACAAGTAGAAACTCCTATTATTCAAACTGCTGTATGTGGAGCTAGTGCTAAACCTTTCTATACTCATCACAATGCTCTTGACTTAGACTGTAATCTAAGAATTGCGCCTGAGACTTTCTTAAAACAGTGTATCGCTGGTGGATTTGATAGAGTTTATGAAGTAGCTAAGTGTTTTAGAAATGAAGGAATGGATTCAGAGCATTTACAAGAATTTACGCAAGTAGAATGGTATGCTTCTTATTGGAATTATGAAGATAATATGAAGTTTTATTCTAGATTTATTAAAGAGTTACTAATGGAATTAGTTGGTACTACAACAATTGAATATCAAGATAAAGTGTTAGATTTTGCTAAGGAAGAATGGGACAGAATTAATTACTGTGAAGCTATGACTGATATATTTGGTTTTGATTTTTTAAGTATTGATGAACCTAGTGTCTTAAAAAGTAAAATTATTGAAAAAGGTTTATTTACAGAGGAAGAATTAGCTGATTATAAGTCTTTAAGTCAGATTATCGATTTTGTATATAAAAAGAAAATAAGAGCTAATATTGTTGATCCAACTATTATCTATAATTACCCTAGTGTATTAATTCCACTTGCTCGTAGAAATGATAATGATTCTAGAAGAATTGATGTTTTTCAAGTTGTTGCTGCTGGAACAGAATTATGTAAGGCATATTCAGAGTTAGTTAACCCTATTGAACAAAGAGAAGCCTTTGAAGGACAGTTAAAAGCAAAAGCTCAAGGTGATGATGAAACTATGGATTTAGATGAAGACTTTTTACTTGCCATGGAACAAGGTATGCCACCTATTTCTGGTTTAGGATTTGGAATTGATCGTTTAATGATGCTTATTTATAATGTACCATCTGTTAGAGATGTAGTATTATTCCCAATTATGAAACCAGTTGAAAATAAGGATGAACTTATATAATTTAAGAACTTTAAATAGTTCTTTTTCTTTTTGGTATAAATTTATTTAAATATTTCACCAAACTTTCACCTAAAAAGATTTGTATTTTATTGTAAATTATGTATAATTATTATGGGAGGGTTAATATGAAGAAACATAATATTTTGAAAGTAATTCTTTGTGTAGTATTATTTGTTACACTATGTACATGGATTTTTCCAACTATTTCTTATAATTCAGGATTAGTGGAAGAAACTACTAGAACACAACTTGGAGTTTTTGATATTTTTGCTTATATAGTAGAAATTTTTAGGTATTTTCCATATGTAATTTTAATGACATTAAGTATTGGAATGTTTTATGGTGTTGCTTATAAAATTCCTGCTTACTCTGAGCTATTAAACGCAGTAGTATCAAAATTTAAGGGAAGAGAAAAAGTATTTTTAATAGCAGTTATGAGTATAATTGCACTTGTTGTCTCAGTTACAGGATTATCATTTGGAATAATGTTTGTTTTTCCTTTTATAATATCTGTTGTTTTATTGATGGGATACAATAAACTTGTTGCTGCAAGTGTTACTGTTGGTTCAACAATAGTTGGTATATTAGGAACAACGCTTGGAACTAACACTACTTATTACATTAATACTTTACTTTCAACAACTGCTTTTAGTGAAATTATTGCTAAAATTGTTATTTTAGTATTAGGATTAGTGTTATTGATTTATAACGTATTACGTTATGCTGATAAGACTAAAAATAATACTGATAAAGTAGCTGAATTAGTACCAGCTGAGTTAAAGGCAATTAGTACTTCAAAAATTGTTGAACCAGTTTTAAGCGAAAGCAATGATGAAGATAAGAACAAGAAAAAAGCTACATCAAGTACTACAAAGAAAAATGCTAGTAAAACTACTACAAAACAAAAAACTAGTGATAAGTCTAAAGACAAAGATAAAACTACTAAGAGTGCTAAAACTAGTAAAACATCTAAACGTAGTTCAAAGACTACTGCTTACGATTTGAAATCTAAGACTGAGGTAAAAGTTGTTAAAACTAAGAAAAAAACTCATATTTGGCCTTTTGCTTTAATTTTTGATTTAGTATTTATTATTTTAGCAATTGGTACATTTGATTGGTCTGGAGTTCTTAATGTTGACTTTTTCGAACAAGCATTAAAAGCTGTTGAAGATTTCGAAATATCTGGATTTCCAATATTCGCTAAATTGTTAGGTAGTGTTAAAGAGTTTGGATCATGGTCACTAAATTATGAAATGCCAACACTTATTTTTGTAGCTACTTGTTTCTTAGCATTCATTTATGGACTTAAGTTGGATGACTTTTTTGACGGTTTAGTTGATGGTGTTAAAAAAGCAATTAAACCAGCAATTTATATGTTCTTAGCTTATTTAGTATTAATTATCGTAACTTATAATCCATTCCAATTACATTTTACTAAATTTTTAGTTAAATTAACTAGTGGTCTTAATGTAATTACTATGACTATTGTAGTTATGATTTCTAGTATTTTTAATATCGAGAGTGTATATGTTGCTCAAAGTACATTACCTTATGTAACTAGTGTTATTCAAGATACTACATTATATCCTTTAATTTCTGTTATTTTCCAATCTGTTTATGGACTTATGATGTTAGTTGCGCCAACTAGTGTTATATTAATTGGTACATTATCATATTTAGATGTTTCATATACACAATGGATTAAGCATATCTGGAAATTATTCTTACAATTATTATTAGTTTTAGTTGTTATATTCTTTATTTTATTTTTAATATAATAACTTTTTAAAAGCTTACTTGTAAAAGTGAGCTTTTTTTGTTTAAAAAAATTCTAAATCCATCATAATATACATATACTGTTATGGGAGGAATTTTTTATGTTTTCTAAATTTAGTGAAGATGCACAGAAAGTACTTATGAATGCAAAAAAGGAAATGCAAGATTTGAAGCATCCTTATGTTGGTAGTGAGCATTTATTCCTTTCTTTATTAAAGGTTAATAATGATTCTAGTAAAAAATTAAATGAGCTTGGTATTACTTATAATAGTTTCAAAGATAAATTAGTTGAGTTAGTTGGGATAGGTAAGGAAGAAAATCCTTGGTTTTTATATACACCATTACTAAAAAGAGTATTAGAGACAGCCTTATTAATTAGTAAGGAATCATCTTTTAATGAAGTGACTACTGAACATTTACTTTTTGCAGTGTTAGAAGAAGGTGAAGGGGTAGCAATTAGAGTATTGAATAAATTAGCAGTTGATATAAATGAACTTCAGGATTATTTTTCTTCTAGACTAAGTGGTAAGAAAAAAAATGGTAAAAAGAAACTTATGATAGAAGAATTTGGAATTGATTTAACCAAGAAAGCTTTAAATAATGAACTAGATCCTGTTATTTGTAGAGAAGCAGAAATTAAAAGAATGATGGAAATTCTTTGCAGAAGAACTAAAAATAATGCATTACTAATAGGCGAAGCTGGTGTAGGTAAAACAGCATTAGTAGAAGAGCTCGCTAGACAAATAGTTCTTGATAAAGTTCCGGAAAAACTAAAAAACAAAAAAGTTATATCAATTTCAATCGCTTCTTTAGTATCTGGTACTAAATATCGTGGGGAATTTGAAGAAAGAGTTACTAAAATGTTGAAGGAATTGGAAACAAGTGATGACATTTTACTGTTTATAGATGAAATTCACACTTTAATGGGTGCTGGTGGTGCAGAGGGGGCAATAGATGCTGCCAATATATTTAAACCTATTCTTGCCCGTGGAAAAATTAGATTAATTGGTGCTACTACAGTTGATGAATATAAACAAACAATTGAAAAAGATAGAGCTATGGATAGAAGATTTCAAACTGTTTTTGTTTATGAACCAGATAATGATAGAGTTTATGATATTTTAAAAAGTTTAAAACCAATTTATGAATCATATCATGGTGTTAGAATAGATGATAGCAAATTACAAAGTATTATTAATTTATCTAATAAGTATATATATGATAGAAAACAACCAGATAAAGCAATAGATATTTTAGATGAAGTTTGTTCAAAGGTTTCATTACTTAATGGTAGTGATAATAAGCTCGGTTTATATAAAGAAGAGCTTTCTAGGATTAAAGAGGTTAAAAAGCAATATTTAATTAATCAGGACTTTGAACAAGCTACATTAGCTAAGAAGAAGGAAAAAGATTTATTAACAAAGATTAATTCATTAGAATTAAAAAGTAGTAGTAAGAAATTTTTACAAAGCATTCAAGATGATGATATTGCTTTAGTAATTAGTGAAAAGACAAAAATACCAGTTTATGAAATTAATGGTGTAAATAGTAAATATATGAAAGATCTAGAAAAGTATTTAAGCAAGAAAATAATAGGACAAGATGAGGCTATTTTTCAGCTTTTAAAAGCAACTAAGCGTATGAAATTAGGTTATAAAGATAATAGTAAGCCGTACTCTTATTTATTTGTTGGGCCAACTGGAGTAGGTAAAACTAGACTTGCTCTTGAATATGCTAATTATTTATTTGGAAAAGATAAATTAATTCGTTTTGATATGAGTGAATATCGTGATAGTTCTTCTATTACCAAAATTATTGGTTCAAATCCTGGTTATGTTGGTTATGATGATGGTAAAAATAAGTTGGAAGAAGTTAGAAAAAATCCTCATGCCGTTATATTACTTGATGAAATAGAAAAGGCCCATCCGGCAGTTTTAAATTTATTTTTGCAAATATTAGATGAAGGAAAAATAACTGATAATAAAGGTAATGTTGTTCATTTTGAAAATCATATTATTATTATGACTTCTAATATTGGCTTCAATAAAGAAAATGTGGGATTTATAGAAGAAGTTAGTGTTAATGATAGTAAACTAAAGGATGTATTGTCACTTGAACTTTTAAATCGTATTGAAAAAGTAATTTATTTTAAAAAACTTGATGCTAGAAATTTAAAGCAGATTGTTAAAAATAAATTAGAATTAGTTAGGAAAAAATTTAGTGATAGAAATATTAAGGTTCATATTAGCGATAGTGTTGTTGATGATATTGTTACTCTTACTAGATATCAAGAATTTGGGGCACGAAAAGTTGAACAGGTTATTGCTGATAAGATAGATGATTATGTCATTGATAGCATTTTAGATGGTAAAACTGATATACATGTAAATAGTAGTGTTTAAGGATTGAGGAAAATTTTCCTCTTTTTCTTTTTATTTATACATTTTATTAAGAATTGGTAGTTTTTATTTTAATTCTTTTTTAGACATGTTATAATAGGTTTATCTTTTGAGGATATTTATATAGTAATTTTTGAATATAATTATAAAGGTGATGTTATGAAATTATATAATACTTTAAGTAGAAAAATTGAAGATTTTGTTCCACATGAAGATGGTGTTGTTCGTATGTATACATGTGGTCCTACCGTTTATCATTATGCACACATTGGTAATTTACGTACTTACATTTTTGAAGATATATTAGAAAAAGGTTTAAAATATTTAGGATATGATGTAAAAAGAGTAATGAATATTACTGACGTTGGACATTTGACTAGTGATGGTGATACTGGTGAAGATAAAATGACGAAGGGTGCAATTAGAGAAGGTAAGACAGTCTATGAGATAGCTAAATTTTATACTGATGCCTTTTTTAATGATTGCAGTAAGTTGAATATTAGAAAGCCTGATATAGTTGAACCAGCTAGTCATCATATTGATACATATATTGAAATGATTAGTAAAATGTTGGATGATGGTTATGCTTATATATCTAATGGAAATGTTTACTTTGACGTTAGTAAGGCTAATAACTATTATCAACTTTCTGGTAAAAATCCCGATGATTTGATGGTTGGTGTTCGTGATACAGTAGATAATGATTCTGCTAAGAAGAATCAAGCTGATTTCGTTTTGTGGTTTACAGATAGTAAGTTTAAAAATCAAACAATGAGATGGAATTCACCATGGGGTATTGGCTATCCTGGTTGGCACATTGAATGTAGTGGAATTAGTAATAAATTTTTGGGTGAGTATTTAGATATTCACTGTGGTGGTGTAGATAATATTTTTCCACACCATACTAATGAAATTGCTCAAAGTGAAGCATATTTTGGACATAAATGGTGTAGTTATTGGCTACATGGTGAACATTTAAATGATAAAAATGGTAAAATGAGTAAGTCAAAGGGTGAGTTTTTAACGGTATCACTTCTTGAAGAAAAAGGCTATGATCCGCTTAGTTATCGTTATCTTTGCTTAAGCAGTCATTATCGTAAGGTTTTACTTTTTTCATATGATGCGCTTGATCAAGCAGAAGTTGCATATAAGAAGTTAAAACAAAAAATTAGTAAACTTGATAGAACTCCTGATTTACATGATAATAAAATTGATTATTATATTGAACAATTTAAAGGACAAATTTCAATGGATTTAAATACTTCTAATATGCTAACACTTGTTTATGATGTGTTAAAGGATACTGAATTAACTGATTTTACTAAACTTTATTTGATAGAAAATTTTGATAAGGTATTGTCATTAGATTTGATAGAAGATGAAAAAGATATTGATTCTGAGTTTGATAAATATATATTAGCTAAGATTAAAGAACGTGATGATGCTAAAAAGAACAAAGATTATGCTTTAGCAGATAATATTCGTAATGAATTATTAGAAAAAAATGTTCGTCTAATTGATTCTAGAGATGGTACTACTTATGAAGTGTTGTAGGTGATTGTATTTGGGATATTATTTTTATGATTTTTTAGGGTATTTTTTGATTATAGTTGCAAGTATCATTACTTTGTTAGCTGAGTATTATGTTAGAAGTAATTATGGTAAATATAAGAAAATTATCAGTAAAAACAAAATGAGCGGTCAAGAAGTTGCAAGACTTATTTTAGATAGTAATGGACTTGATGATGTATATGTTATTGAAATTAGTGGTGTTTTAACAGATTACTATGATCCAAACAGAAAGGTTGTAAAACTTTCTAGTGAAGTTTTTCATGGAAATAGTATTTCTTCTATTGCAGTAGCTAGTCATGAAGTATGTCATGCTATTCAGGATAAGGAAGGATATGCAATGCTTAGATTGCGTGGTGCTCTTTTTCCTTTTGTTTCATTTGCATCTAAATTTGGTTATTTAGCTATATTTTTAGGATTTATTTTTGGTTATTTACAACTTGCGTGGTTTGGAGTTACTCTTTTAGGTGTTATTTTGCTTTTTCAGATTGTTACGCTTCCTGTTGAGTTTGATGCATCTAGAAGGGCTTTGAAAATTATTAAAGATATGAAAATACTAAATAGTAATGAAATGGATGGCTGTTATCAGGTATTAAAGGCAGCTGCATTTACTTATGTTGCTTCTTTAGTTACTACTATTTTTGAATTATTGAGATTAATAATTATGATTAATGGAAGAGATGATAATTAAACATCTTTTCTTTTTATATGTTAATAAAATGTTAAAATATTGGATATGTATGATGAATTAAATTGATATGGAAATAAAATAGTAAGTTCTTAGTATTTATGATGATAAGAGATATTTTTTATATTACAGTGAGATAAAGAAAAAACTTTGCTTTTTATTCTTTTGATTTGATATAATTTAGAGGGTGATTTTATGAATGTTTTAGAAATTAATGTTTTAGTATTAGCTTATTTGGGAGATACAATTTATGAGGATTATATAAGAAAATATTTAATTTCATGCAAAATAGCTAATGTTAATGATTTACAAAAGCAATCAGTTAATTATGTTAGTGCAAAAGCTCAAGCTAATTTTTTAAAGAAAATGATTGAAGATGACTTTTTTACTGATGAAGAGATGAATGTAATTAAAAGAGCTAGGAATTATAAAAGCAGTTCTCATCCTAAGAATTGTGATATTATTACATATAAGTATGCTACGGGGCTAGAAGCATTAATTGGTTATTTAGAGCTTTTAAATAATAGAGATAGAATAGATGAAATTATGAAAAATATATTAGGTGGTGTTTAGAATGTTAGTTTATGGAAGAAATGTAGCTAGTGAGTATTTACAAAAAAATGAAAAAGTTAAAAAAATATATTTGCAAGACAATTTTCATGATGAATATTTAAAATTACTTATAGAAAAATCAAAAATTCAATGTATTTTTAAGACGAAAAGGGAATTAGATCAACTTGCAAATGGAAATCATCAAGGTATAATTTTGGATGTTATGGATTTTAGCTATACTGATTATCATAACTTTATTAATGATGATGAGTCTTTTGTAGTAATCCTAGATCATCTTGAAGATCCACATAATTTGGGTGCTATTATTCGTACTAGTGAAGCAGCTGGTGTATCTGGAATTATTATTCCTAAAGATAGGAGTGTTACAGTAAATAGTACTGTTATTAAAACAAGTACTGGTGCTATTGATAATATTCCAGTCTCAATGGTTACTAATTTAAAGCAAGTAATTGATGATCTAAAGAAAAATGGTTTTTGGATTGTTGGAACTGCTTTAGAAAATAGTACTGATTATCGTAAGATTGATTATTCAGGTAAAATCGCATTAATTATTGGTAATGAGGGTAACGGAATGTCTAAGATGATTTTAGAATCATGTGATTTTATAGCTAATATTCCTATGTATGGCAAAGTAAATAGTCTAAATGCATCAGTAGCGAGTGGTATCATGATTTATGAGGTGATTAGACAGAAAAGAGGATAACTTTAATGAAAACTTACAGGGATTTGAATGATTATGAAATTATGTATATGGTAGAAGAAAATGAAGATGCTAAAGAATTACTTTTTGATAAGTATCGTCCTATTATATTAAATATGGCAAATAAGTATAAAAATGATGGTAAAAGGTGCGGCCTGGAAGTTGATGACTTGATTCAAGAAGGGTATTTGGGGTTAAATTCGGCTATTAATAATTATAATGCTAAACAAAATACTCTGTTTTATACTTATGCAATTTTATCTATACGTAGTAAGATACTTAACTGTTTGAGAATGAATAATAATCAGAAAAATTTCTGTTTAAATACTAGTATTTCTCTATCTCAACCACTTTCTGATGATAACAGTGTTACTGTTAGCGATTGTATTAGTGGTGATAGATCTATGTGTCCTGATGCAATTTTTGAAGAGAATAATCTTTTAATCAATGTAAAATCCTTTATGTTTTCATTAGATTTGATTCATGCTTCCGTATTTGAGCTGCATTTAAATGGCTTTTCTAATATAAATATTGCTTATTTATTAAATATAGGCTTTAAAGATGTGGCTAATTATTTATATAATATTAGAAAATCATTACGTAAATATCTTATTTAGTAGCATTGAAAAATTATAATTTAATGTTATAATTATGATAGGTGATACTATGGAAGCTATTAGGTTAATTGACACTAATTTTAAAAGTTTGCCTATGGAAGAAAAAAGGGCAGTAATTGCTTTGTTAGATGTCATGATGAAACGATTGCATAAAAAAAATTTGATGGTAAATGATTTTAATCCTGCTAATATTTATTATCAAGATGGTATTTATTTTTTTGATAAAGTTGTTAGTATTTCAAGTTTTTCAGCTAACAATAAGGAAGAAGCAGTATTTATGAATATATTGGGTCTTGCTGATTTAGCTTTTTGCAGTTATTTACCAGATTATCATTTAGAAGATGGCTTACTTAGCTATGGTGTTATTAGTGAGAATTTTAATAGTTTCGCCTCATATTTACCAGAAGAAGATCGTAGTTATTATAAAGCTGTTTTAGTTGATGGGTATCAAAATGGTAAAGCTTCTAGTAATATTTCGTATTATTCTGATTATCTAATAAAAGATCATAATGTTAATTCCTCTAAAGGTAATAAATCGAGCTTGGCATATGTTAAAGCTACTGAAGCGGGTCGTGTTTTTGCTAGTCAAGACGAAGCTGCATTTGGTCATAATTTCTTTATTTTAACAGTAGTTGGGTCTTTGGTAGTGATATTAACTGGTCTTATATTTTATTTTATTAATTATTTATTTTAATTTATTGACTTTAACATCTTTTTGTGTTACTTTATTGGTGAACACGAAAGGTGTTTTTATTTTGATAAAAAAGGTTAGGTGGGTATATGGCTAAAGTCGTTAAAGACGAAAGAAAAACAATTGATGTTGATTTGGAGTTAGCAAAAATTGAAAGCGAAAAAAAAGAAGTAAAAAAAGCTAAAGCTCAGAAATTGGATAATAATAAAAAATTATCTAATAAAAAAACTAAAAAGTTAAATAATAAAAAAGGTAAGAAAAAGCATGGTAAAATTTTTAACTTTTTTAAGGAGGTAAAAGTTGAAGTTTCAAAAGTAAAATGGCCTTCTAAAAAGAACATGGTTAAATATTCAGTAGCTACTATTATTTTTATATTATTTTTTGCAATATTCTTTTATTTAATTGATTTAGTTATTGCATTATTAAAGGCAGGTGTATAGTAAATGGATAAACAATGGTATGTAGTTAATACTTATTCTGGACATGAAAACAAGGTAAAAGAAAAACTTGAAATGCGTGCTCAAAGCATGGATATGAAAGATTATATTTTTAGAGTTATTGTTCCAGAACAAAAGGTAGTAGAAGAAAAAGACGGTCAAACTAAAGAAAAATTAAAAAAGATGTTTCCTGGATATATTCTTGTTGAAATGGTTATGAGTGATGAAGCTTGGTATGTAGTTCGTAATACACCTGGTGTTACAGGATTTATCGGATCTAGTGGAAAAGGAGCTAAACCAACACCACTTCAACCATATGAAGTTGATAATATATTAAACAACATGGGAATGAGTAGACTTGATGTTAATAAAGAATTAGAAATTGGTGCTAATGTTAAAATTATTGCTGGTCCATTTTCTGGTATGTTTGGTACTGTTGATAGTGTTGATACCGATAATCAAAAAATTATGTTACTAGTTGATTTATTTGGTCAAGAAACATCTGTTGAAGTAGGAATGTCTGAAATAGAGGTTGCTTAGTAAATGAAAATTGAAAAATTAGACAAGAAATCATATGCAAAGTTGAAGATGTTTTCTTATAATTTATATTTTAATTTTGGCAGTGAATATTTAGATGCTGATAGTGAACCGATGGTTAGCCTTTTGGAAAAATATAGTGATTTTGAAAAACAAGTTGTAATTAATACACTTCGCTGTCCATATGATATTGAGTTATATAATTTTATGTATGATAGGAAAATGGATGATGCATCAATTAAACTTTGTGCTGACACTTTTGGTATATCTAAAGATGTAATTATAGAAAAAATTACTGAATGTTATAATAACAATTTTATTGATTGTGTAAGAGAAGGATTAATTGATTATAATGTTACTCGTAGATTATCTAGTGAGTTTGCCGAAAAACTAGAAGAAAAAAAGAAAATATCTTGATTTTTCTATGTTTTAGTGATATCATTTAGGAGCTATATGTTTATATAGTTTAATTCGATTAGTGGGAAGCAAAGCTAAATTTGTTATTTTATAACATTAAGCGGATAGCTATTTGTACCACTCACGAAGACAAAGTTTATAGGAGGTGTTTTTCGTGGCTAAAGAAGTTGTTAAAAAGATTAAATTACAAATTGCTGCTGGAAAAGCTACACCTGCTCCACCAGTTGGAACAGTTTTAGGTCCTGCAGGAATTAATTTGCAAGATTTTTGTACTAAGTACAATGATGCAACTAGAGAAAAAATGGGAGATATTTTACCAGTTGAAATTTCTATTTATGATGATAGAAGCTTTGATTTTGTAATTAAGACTCCACCAGCTGCATTTTTATTAATGAAAGCAGCTAATGTTAAGAAGGGTGCTAGTAAGGGTTCTACTGAAACTGTTGGTACAATTACACGTGCTCAATTAAAAGAAATTGCAGAAACAAAATTGCCTGATTTAAATGCTTACACAGTTGAAGAAGCAATGAAAATTGTTGAAGGAACTGCTCGTAACATGGGAATTAGCATTGTAGATTAATAAATAAAATAATTTATTACTATGTGGGAGGACCGCTTACTTCCAAAATCCGATTTCGAGATTATCGAATAAACCACATAAGGAGGAATTAAAGTGAAACAAAGAGGAAAAAAGTATGTAGCAGCTTGTGAAAAAGTAGAAAAAAGCAAATTATATTCTAAAGAAGAAGCTGTTAAGTTAGCTAAGGCTACATCAACTAGTAAGTTTGATGGTACTGTTGAAGTTGCAGTTAGACTTAATTTGGATACTAAGAAAGCAGATCAACAATTAAGAGGAGCTATTGTATTACCTCATGGTACTGGAAAGACTAAAAAGGTTTTAGTTGTAGCTAGAGGTGAAAATGCTACTAAAGCAAAAGAAGCAGGCGCTGATTATGTTGGCGACACTGATGTATTAGAAAAAATTGAAAAGGAAAACTGGTTTGATTTTGATGTAATGATTGCTACACCTGACATGATGCCTTTATTAGGTAAGTTAGGTAAGATTTTAGGACCAAAAGGTTTAATGCCTAACCCTAAGACTGGTACAGTTACTACAGATGTTGTTAAAGCAGTTAACGAAGTAAAAGCAGGACGTGTTGAGTATAGAACTGATAGCTTTGGTAATGTACATGGTATTATTGGTAAGGTTTCTTTTACTGAACAACAATTATTAGAAAACCTTGATGCTTTTATGGCTACTATACTAAAAATAAAACCTGCTAGTGTAAAAGGTGATTACATTAAAAATATCGCTATTACTACTACTATGGGTCCTGGAATTAAAGTTTTAATAAATTCTTTTGACAAATAGTATTAGTTAATATATAATAACTATAATTTATTGGTGCCATAGACAGCAGGTATATAAATAAATCCTGCCGAGGACTTTTATATAAAGTTTAAAAAGTCCTTGGGTAACCTGGGACTTTTTATATGGCAACCCTAAATTAAAAATTATGAGGAGGTGTAATGGTGGCAAACGTTAATATTCTTGCTAAGAAACAAGGAATTATTGATGAAGTAAAAGCTAAAATTCAAGAAGCTATTACTGTTGTATTATTTGATTATCGTGGTCTTACTGATAACGAATCTAAAGAATTAAGAGTTAAACTTCGTGATAATGGTGCTGATTATAAAGTATATAAAAATACTTTAATGGCTAGAGCATTTAATGATTTAAACATTGATGTTAATGCTAGTTTAGAAGGACCAAGTGCTTTTGCTTATGGTAATGATGCAATTGCTCCAATTAAAGTTTTAACAGATTTTGCTAAAACTCACCCAGCATTAGTTTTAAAAGTAGGGATTGTAGATGGAGAATTAACAGATCAAGCTGGACTTAGTGAACTTGCAAAGATTCCATCAAGAGAAGGACTACTTACTATGTTAGCTGGTGCATTAATTGGTATACCAAGAGATT
>CAKOXL010000016.1 GCA_934130105.1 uncultured Bacilli bacterium
ATCCTAAAATATCTAATAAATTAATTTTTTTCAATTCTATAACCCTCCAATTCTAAATATTTTTTAAGTTTATTTCTCACTCTTGATAATTTAACACTTATACTAGTTTCAGATATGTTAAATCTAGTTGATAGTGATTTTACTGATTCGTTTAGAAAATACCTTCTGATAAATAATATTTGTGTTTCAATGTCCAGTTTTTCAAGAAATAAATCAATATAATTAATCAGTTCATTTTTATAAACTTCATCATCTAAACTATAACTACTTGAAATGTCATAGTCTAGTTCATTTATTGATGTTTCTCTTTTTCTTTTTCGATGATTGTATCGATATTTATCAATAGATATTTGTCTTGTTATTTTACAGACAAATGACTTTAAATATGTTGGTTTATATGGTGGAATTGCTTTCCATACTTTTAAATAAGTATCATTAACACTTTCATCAGAATCATCATTATTGTTTAAAATAGCAAATGCTAAATTATATAGTAGCCCATTATATTTATTTTTTAATTCTTTTATTCCTAAATCATCTCTATTATAGATAAGATTAACTATATCTAAGTCTTCCATTACATCCTCCTAACTTATGCTCTCATATATATTAACGATATGAATAGTTAATATCTTACAAACTTTTTCCTTTTTTAATATTTTATCATAGAAAAAGCAGATTTTAGATATCTGCGCTATTTTTTACTACTTTTTTTCAATAATTGTAATTTTTAAATCTTTATCTACTGCTACATCATAATTTTTAGTTTCTTCTATCGAATCATCAGTTATGCTTTTTAATTCAAATTTAATTGTTGTTGTTCCTTCTTTTAGCCCCTCAAAAATATAATGCTGTTCAGTACTACTTCCCATAGTCTCACCTGATTTTTCAGTCATATCTTTATATTTTACTATTTTAGCATCACCTATTGAATATACCCATTCATAAGGAATGCCACCAGCAATGTCAACAACAATCTCAGCCGTTTTATTATCTGATTTGGTATTAGAACCACATCCGGTTAATGTTATTGATACAGCAAGCACTAGTAAAAAGGCTATTACTATTTTTTTCACTGTTTCACCTCCTAATAGTCAATAGTATATTTGAGTGCGTCTTTATTAGCTCTCATATATAATAACGATAGCTATTAGTTTAATCTTACAATGAATTTTATTTTTTATAAATTACTATTTTTCCAACTAATTACTAATTTGTAATTTGTTTTAATTATTCCACTCATATTCCGAAGCCAGTCCTTCTGGTATTTTAGTAGTATTTTTTTCTTTATATAGCATACTTTCTCCCATAGAGTACGATATTAGCCACTCATCTTGCGAATAATCTTTAAATTTATAAATTTTTTCTGTTTCATTACCTTTTATATATCCTAAATACTTTCCTCTATTAGTCGAACTTATTGCACTATATGGTACATATTCATTTCCGTTATATACTATATAAGCATAGTTATTTGCTACTTTTTGTTCAAAAATTATTGACTCTGTTTTATATTTACTACAAATAAATATTCCTATTACAACTACAATTATGGCAATGAAAATACTTATAATTGCTTTTTTGTTCATATACAAATCCTCCCGATAAATTACTATTTTTCTAACTAATTACTAAATTGTGATTTGTAATTATTTCAATACTTCATTTAATTCTTTTAATGATAGTCCTCTAATTAAAATATTATTATCCTTTTCATCAATAACAAACTTCATTAGTTTATTTATTGCCTTATAATAATCTATATCTCCTAAAACTCCATTATTAGTTGTACTTACAAGCATTAATTTCCATTCATCAACTTCTGTATTATCAATTTTATATAATGCTTTGGGATTCTTCGGAAGTGAAGTTAAGGTATTTTCTGTTAGTGCAAATGCACCAAATGGTTTACCATCTTTTCCTTTATAAAAATTAGGATTTCCTATATAAGCATTTTTCAAATCGCCATTTTCTTTTTTCATAAATTTATTAAATATTCCCATAATTAATTCCCTCCATTAATTATAATTTATATTACTGAATTTCTGTTATAACTTGTTACATCACTGCCAATTTTTTTGTATAGTTCCTTGACAGTAATCTGTTTCTTTTGAATTGCTTTTAATTCGTTATTAGTTACTCCTATAAACTCAACAAAATTAACTTTGCCGTTTTGAGTATTTATTTCGTGAAATTTATCATCAGGAACAGTAATAAATCCAGTTATATTAGATTTTCTATTATAATCAATTCCCTCAGTTTGACCTGTATATAAATACTCATACGAATTAAATACTTCTCCTTTTGTAAAAGTGATTCTAGCGATAGATTGTAAAATGCCACAAATACATTTTATTTCATTTTCTTCATTTTCATAATTATCTTTTTTCAATTTAAAGGTGAATTCCATTCCGTAACCACTTACATCTTTTATATCAGATTCTTTTTCGTATAACTCTGATAGTCCGTAAGTTATAAAATGCCAATAGTCGCCACCATCATAAATACTTATACCTTTGAGTGGATCATTACCTCCAAGTTCCCAACTAATTAATGTTCCATAATGTTTTGGATTTTCTTGATTAGGATAGATCCTATTACACAAATTAGTTATAGCATCCCAACCATTTACATTAACATCATTGTTTTTATCACTTTTCTTAAATTTATCAAATAATCCCATAATTACATCTCACTTTCAAATTATTATTTATCTCTTTGGTATACTAATATTATATCATATATATTTATATTTTTAATAACAAAAGATTAGACATCAATCTAATCCTTTATTATTTTTCTTTAGTTATACATGTACCATTATGGTCTTTAAAATAATCTTCAATATGAGCTACTACTTGATTAGCATCTTCATATTTTATTATATCAATATGGTTAGATATAAAGGCATCTCCACCTGTAGTAATTACTTGATAGTTCTCATTATATTCTACTTCATATAAATATTCTTCACTATCAAGATTACAAGTTAGATTGTAAGAACCTACTACTTTTTTACTTTTTATTCTTGATAAACTAAAGTTAGTAGTAATAAATATTATTATACCTAGAATAAATACTGTTATTAGAAAAATGCCAATAACTTTTAATATTTTTATAGTTAGTTCTGCTAGTTTCTCAGTATTGCTTACCTTCTCTACTAAAATATTATTTATGTCATTATCTACTAGTTCATCTAGACTTACCTTAAATATTTTTGATAATTCTTTAGCTTGCCTTATATCCGGAGTAGTCTCCTCTAACTCCCATTTCGATATTGTTTGTCTAGTTACTCCAACTAACTCTCCTAATTCTTCTTGTGAAAGATTATTCTTTTTTCTTAAACTTGCTATTTTATTTCCTAAATTCATATTCTTCTCCTTTCACAAAAAATTATATTATATTTCTTTGTTAAGTTCTACCAATAATCTATTGAAAATACGCTAGTTTTCTTAACATTACATTTTTTCACATATATCTAATAGTTTATTTATAGTACCCGCAGTTCTTATAGTTACATAATAAATAACTATTCTAGAAAAAACAATTTTACAATTTTGGTGTTTGCACCAAAATAGGAATTAATATTATTACTGTTTTGAGAACAAACTACTTATGCCTTCTCTATAAATGCTAAAAAATATCTTCATTCCTTATAGTCTTAATTTTTCTAACATCAGAAAAGCCATATATACTACTATCTTTTTGATTATTCCTAATGTTTTGTCGATGTCGCCAAAACATTTTATTAATATCTACAGTAAGTTCTCAATATTGGAAAATTCGGTTGTATTTTTGGCTATTTTGTTCCTATCAAATTATTTTTATTTCTTTTTCTATCTGTTTTAAACTTTTATCTGGTGTCGGTAACTCTTCAGGCATTGTGCCTCCTAGTTCTTTGATAGTATTTCTTATCTTACTTCCTACTTCATAATGGGTTTTATTTGCTTCACTTTCTGTACTTATATTTTCTCTTTTTAATTTTTGTTCTGTTTGTGATATTCTAAACAGATTAGCAATTAATTCTTCACTACCCATATTATCTAATATGTCTTCTCTATACCTTAATCCTTTTCTTTTTGCTATATCGTCAGCAGTTTCACCATTATATAATCCCTTATAACCAGCATTATGAAATTTATCAAAGTTTTTAACACCAGCATCTTTTGCAGTTTTATTTAATGAGTAATTACCCTTTTTAGTTAAACTTCTTTGATATAGTCTTTTTTCATCTTCCGTTAAACTAGAATATTCTCTTTCGGTTAATTCCATTTTTCTGGTTTGCACGGCAAAATAGGTTTGAGCAAGAGCAATACTTTTCTTCCTACTATCACCATTTTGTGCTATCAAGTAGCAAGCGTATCTTGATAACTTGTAATCAGGAACTTCTCTTTGACCACCATTACCTAAACTTATCATTTTGGCGGAGCCGCCAAAATGTTCTGAAGCCTTATAATCACTTGATTCACAAGCAATTTTTGCTTTATCAATTACACCTTCGAATTTTCTCCATTCGGTATATTGTAGTGCTTCTTGTAACTCTCTTGCAAACCAGTATTCATTCCCATATTCGTCGATATGCTTAATACTTTCAAATGTACTATTATTAACTTCTAAATTATTCATTTTATCTCCCCCTAACTAAGTTAATATTTTAATAGAAAAAGTATTTTTTTCTATACCTCTATTATACCATAATAAAAGACAGATTTATTATAATCTGCCTTAAATATACATTATTTTTTATAGTTTATTTATCCAGTCATTTATTTCTTCCGTGCTAGTTACCAATTTATCAGAATAACTTTCAAAAACAATATTCTTTTCATTAATAACATTTGAGTTAGGACATAGTTTTTTTATTTCTACAAATGTTCTTCCAAGCCATCCCGCATTAGTGGCAAATGGTACTACCATCTTACCAGATAAATCATATTTAGTTAAAAACTTTCTTATTGCGGGAGCAGCATTATACCACCATACTGGAGTTCCGATTATTATTTCGTCATAATTATTTAAATCAATATTTATATCTTTAATTTCTGGTAATACTTTACTACCTTCATTATTTTGTTCTTCATCTACTACTGTCTGGTAATCAGTAGAATATGGAATAACTGTCTCAATCTCTAATATATCACAGTTTAATTTATCTTTTATCATACCCGCAATCATTTTAGTATTACCAGTATAAGAGAAAAATACTACTAATTTTTTATTCATACTTATATACCATCCTATTTAATACTATCAGTAAATGTTTTTATGTCACTATCGCTAGGACTAGATGAAAATCTTGTTCCACTTCTCCAATTACCAGTATTAGTAAGTTCTTCAAGTAACTTACCACTATTTCCTATACCACTTGATGCTGAAGTACAAAATGGTATAACTGTTTTACCAGTAAAATCATTTTCTTTAACAAAATTATTAGTAGGCCAAGCTGCTATTCCCCACCAAATAGGATAACCAATTAATACCGTATCATAACTATCCCAGTTATCTACTTTAGTATTCTTAAGTTTAACATCTCTTAATGATTCATCATTATGCTCTCTTGATACTCTAGAATTAGAGTTAGTCCAATTCAAATCATCTGAAGTATATTCTTCTTCTGGTACTATTTCAAATATATCAGCATTTAAATTATTTGCTATCTTTTTAGCAACATCTTCAGTATGATTTTGAGCGGAATAATAAACTACTAAAATCTTATTACTTGTTAAAGTACTATCACCATTATTATTTTCATTACCATTATTTATTTCACTTTGATTATTATCTTCATTAGTTTTATTGTTTTCTTTATTCTTAACCATGTAGTATGTTACTCCTCCAATTAAAAGAGCTACTACTAACACTATAACTATTATTAAAATATTCTTTTTCATAATTTCCTCCTTACCAATTTTTCTTGTCCTTACGACAATCTTCATTTTCTCTTCTTGACTTTACAATATTATCAAACCATTCTACCATTTTTGGGTCTTGATGATTAAAGAATAAACTATTATCAGTATTTAATTTATTTATTTCTTCCATATCTTCATCTGATAATGTAAAATCAAAAACATTTATATTTTCTTCCATTCTTTCGATATGTGTTGATTTACAAGCAATAATTACACCTCTTTGAATTAGCCATCTAAGCATTACTTGGGCTGAACTTTTATTATACTTTTTACCAATGTTTACTAGTACTTCATTAGTAAATAAGTTATTTCTTCCTTCACCAAATGGTGCCCATGCTTCCATTTTTACACCATACTTTTCCATATTCTCTTGGTCTATAAATCTAGCATTTAATGGATTTACTTCTATTTGATTAACCATAGGAACTATTTTTCTACCAAATAAGCAAATATCTGCTAGTCTATCAGGGTAGAAGTTAGATACACCAATTGCTTTAATTTTTCCTTCTTCATATAATTCCTCTAATGCTCTATATGCTCCATAATAATCACCAAATGGTTGATGAAGTAAAACAAGGTCAATATAATCTGTTTTTAATTTCTTTAGTGAGTCCATAACTGACTTCCTGCAGGCATCATAACCATAATTGTCTATCCATACTTTAGTAGTAATAAATAGTTCCTCTCTTGGCACACCACACTCTACGATAGCATCTCCTACTTCACTTTCATTAAAGTAACTTTGAGCAGTATCGATAGCCCTAAAGCCTACTTTAATAGCATCTAGTACACATTTTTTTGTTTCTTCTTTAGGTATTTGATATACACCAAATCCTAAAATTGGCATTTTAACACCATTATTTAGTCTTACATATTCCATTTTATCATCCCTTTCTTAATTTTAGAATATAAATTGACTTTTAAAACAAATTACACTATAATTATAAATGTCGTGAGTAACACTCGGTCAAGTACTTTTTTTAATTTTTTTATTTTTTTCTTGACCGGGTGTAAATCCCATGTTATAAAATGTTATTGAGAGGTGAAAGTATATGGCTAATGAAAATATTTATTCAATGAAACAGGCTTGTGAAAAAACTAATCTTACTTATGATACTTTAAAGTTTTATTGTAATGAAGGATTAGTTCCTAATGTTAAAAGAGATAAGAATAATTATCGTACTTTTAATGATAAAGATATTGCTTGGATTAATAGTTTATCTTGTTTAAAAAACTGTGGTATGAGTATATCGGAAATGAAAGAATATCTTACCTTATGTTTAAAGGGAAAGGATTCTATTCCTGATAGAAAAGTAATTCTTGATAATAAATTAAAAGAATTAGAACATAAGAAAGAGGAAATAGAAGATAGTATTAAATATATTAACTGGAAACATAAGTTTTATGATGATGTTCTATCTGGTAAAACTAAATACTATAGTAATTTAACTACTGAAGAAAATGATGACAACTAGCCATCATTTTTTATTATAATTTATTATATTCTTCATCTGATACTTCTTCTAACCATTCATTAGATGTGTTAGTGCCTGGTACTTCTACCGCTATATGGCTAAACCAAGAACCAGCCTTTGCTCCGTGCCAGTGTTTTACATTAGCGGGTATTGTAATTACCATACCTGGTTTTAATTCTACGGCTTCTTTTCCATATTCTTGATACCAACCATTACCAGCAGTGCATATTAATATTTGCCCTCCACCACTTTTAACGTGATGAATATGCCAGTTATTTCGGCATCCTGGCTCAAATGTTACATTGGCAATATTTAAAGTTTCTTGAGGATTGGTTAATGGATTTAAATAACTTTTGCCAATGAAATACTTAGCGTAAGCAGTATTCTCACTTCCTAATCCAAATACATTTTCTTTATCAAAATCATTTTTATTCATCTTTATACACTTCCTTTGCTAAATTAAAGACAGCCCATCCTTTAGGCCAACCCGTGTAAAATGCTGTATGAGTAATTATTCCAGCCATTTCTTCCTTTGTTACACCATTTTTCTTAGCATTTTCTAAATGATATTTTAATGAATTATCAGTAATTCCACTTGACATTAGGGCTACTACTGTTATAATACATCTCATTTTAATATCAAGAGAAGGATCATTCCAATTTTCTCCAAATAATATATCATCGTTATAGTGGGCAAACATTGGAGCAAAATCTCCTAATGCATCTCTTCCAGCAGTTTGTTTTATCATATTATTCCTCTTTTCTTTCATTTTTATATAGCACCCATTCCACCATCTACGGCATACACTGAGCCTGTTACATAACTTGCGTCATCACTTGCTAAAAACAAGGCAACATTTGCAACTTCTTCGGGAGTACCAAATCTTTTTACTGGTATAGTACTAGCAATACCATCTTGGTGTTTTTTTGCATCTTCCCTATTCATTCCCGGTACATTCCATATATTAGTTTCAATAGCCCCAGGAGCAATAGCATTTACTCTAACATTATCAAGAGCTAAATCTAAAGCCCAAGACTTAGTAAAATTTTCAATCGCAGCCTTGGCTCCAACATACATTGATAGATTAGCATTAGGATGTGATGCTCCAACACTAGATAAATTAATAATGTTACCTTTTGTTCTTAATAGATATGGTAATGTATTTATAGTTAAGTTTACTACTGCTTTTACATCTAAATCAAAGGCTTTATCATAATCACCAATAGTCATCTCTTTAATTGACTTAACGGGACACCATCCAGCATTATTTACTAAAATATCTAATTTTCCATTATAATCATTATCTATTTTACTTACAATATCTTTAATGGTATTATCATCTGTTAAATCTCCACTTACATAAGAAATATTTTTATTAATAGTTGTTATTTCTTTTAAAGCATCTATTTTCCTTCCTACAATTATAACTTTAGCACCATTACTAGCAAACTTTAGGGCAATCATCTTTCCAATGCCAGAACTTCCTCCTGTAACTAGTGCCACTTTATCTTTTAATTTTTCCATTGTTATAGCCTCCTATTCTATATTTAATTCTGATAATATTTTATTACCATTATAGTTATCTACAACTACACCTTTTAAATTAATTCCTATAACATTAGAGGCTTTATCCATTAAATGATGTATTGTTTTTACTGTTTCTTCATCTGGGCTATAGCCTTGTGCAAAGAAATATACATCTTTACCTTCTAGTACTTTAGCCTCCTCTAATAAATATAGTCTATCTATAAATGTTTTTAATATACCTGATACTGTATAAAAGTAAACAGGAGTACCTATTACTATAGTATCATAATCTTTAATGATATTTAGTATATCTTTTATTTGGTCATAATCTTTAACCATTCCATACTGTGATACTTCATAATCACTCATTTGTAGTTTATCATAGTCTTTATTTTTTAATAGTGATTCTCCCATCTTATTAGTGGTTCCATCTTTATTAGGACTTGCATTCATAAAAAGTATCTTTTTCATTTTATCATTCCTTTCATTATCATGATATCATAGGGAGTAACACCCGTGTCAATATATTTTTTTAATTTTTTTAAAAAACTCTTGACCGTGAGTATAGACCAGAGTTTAAAATAAAATTTGAATGGAGATGATATAATGAAGAAAGTTTTACTATTCATAAGCATTTTAGTTACCACTTTAACTACTATTTATTTAGTTTATAGTAATACTAAAAAAGTAAATAATAATTTAGATAATAATAAAAATAATTCTAACTATTTAGAAGATAATAAGGACTTAAGTGATTTTAAAATAGATGAAGTATATCATTCTAGTGAGTATGGTGATATTCATTATAGTGTATATATACCAAGTGATTATGATAGTAGTAAATCTTATCCTTTATATATTACACTTCCTGGATATGAAGGATTGTATTTTCAAGGAGTAGAAGTTAATTTAAAGTATGAGAGTTTTGCTACTGAGGCTTTAAAAATAAATAAAGAGATGTTTATATTAGTGCCTCAATTAAATGACTGGGGAGATGGGTCCGCTAACGAAACTATTGCTTTGATTGAATATTATAAAAACAACTTTAATATTAATAAAGTATATGCTAATGGTTACTCTGGTGGTGGAGAAACTATGTCTTTAGTAATGGGGAAAAGAGCAGATTTAATTGATGTTTATCTGCAAGTTAGTTCTAAGTGGGATGGTGAATATAATAGTACAGTAGAAAATAAAACTCCTGTTTACTTTGTAATTGGAAAAGATGATGAATATTATGGCTCTAGTCCTACAATTAATGCTTATAATACTTTATATTCTATGTATGAAAATATTGGCTTATCTAAAGAAGAGATTGATAATTTATTAGTTTTAGATATTAAAGAAAAAGATTATTTTTCTAATCAGGGTATTAATAATGAACATGCTGGTGGTGGTTTAATAACCTTTGATACTGATATAATGACTTGGTTATTAACTAAATGATTATTATAATAAAAACTTGGACACTTCTATCCAATTTTTATTATTCTTTCACACTTTTTATATCTTGTAATTCAAATCTATATTTTTGTTTTATTTTTGGATATTTATTATGATCTACTTCTGATATAAACATATTATATGGTCTTATATATAGTTTATTATCTCCATATAAGGCTCTATAGACAACATATTTTTCTTCTGTTTCACTATTAATTGCTATATCTTCAACTAGGTATAAGTCTCCTTTGAAATGTCTATATACTCTTTTTATCTTAACTTCATTCATTATATTAATACTCCCTTCTATAACATATCTTATAACTATATAATAACAAATTCTTATATTAAAATAAATAATCTTATGTATAATTTTTTAAACTTATCTATTCTGATGTAATTAAATTATTCTTATTGTTTTCTACTAATTTTTTGTCTGAGTATAGAATTTCTTAATTCATTGTCCCTCTTGCTGTTTTTGTTATGTTAATTCCATTTTGATATATTAAAAATATATTTATTATATTGCCTTTTTTTAAATTTTATTGTAAAATAATTAATCAAAGGTGATAAAATGTATAAATTGTATATTGGAAATTTTAGTTCAAGTAGTGGATTTCACATTATTACATTAAATAACTATTTTGATATAATTAGTGATAAAAGTAATGATAAATCAAACTACAACTCATATTTGTATTGTGATAGTGATGATTTGGTATTATCAACAGTAGAAACAAAAGGAACAAAAAACAATCCTAATGGAAAGATTGTTGTTTTTAGATTAGATAACAAAGATAATCCAAACATCATTACTAGTTTTAATTCATTCGGATTAAATCCCTGCCACATTACTTATAATGAGAAAAAAGGAATAGTTTCAGCAAGTAATTATGATTCTGGGAACTTATCACTGTTTTCTTTGGATAAAACAGATAATCTGTCCTTAAAGCAAGTTCTTACCTTCTATAGAAATTCTTTGATTCATTGTTCGTTGTTTAGTGAAGATAATCTTCATATTGTAGATAAGGGTGCTAGTAAAATTTACACTTTAAATTTAGAAGAAAAAAAGAGATTAATCACTTCTATAGCTTTTAAAAATGACGTACAGCCAAGACACTTAATCAATCGGGATAATAAATATTTTTATCTAATAAGTGAATCTAAACCGTTAATTATAACATTGGAGTACAGTGATAACTTGTTTAAAGTAATTGATGTACAAAGATTATCAAATAACGAATGTACTGGGTGTGCAATAAAATATGATAAATCTTCAGAAATGCTATATGCAACAGTTAGAGGTTCAAATGAAATAAAAATATTTTCAACATCGCAAATTGTGCCTAAATTTATTCAAACAATTCCTTCATTTGGATTAAATCCTAGAGATATAGATATAAGTGAAGATTTAGCTGTTGTAACAAATCTTGAAAGTAATTGTTTAAGTTTATATAAAAAATATGCTGATGGAACGTTAGGGCATTTAAACAATTTATCAACAACATCTCCTGCTTTTGTCAAAATAAAAAAATGTTGAACATAATTATTTATTCAACATTTTTTTAATGAAATCATTATTTCAATAACTATTTTTTTTAAATCATTATTTTCTGGAAATCTTGGTAACAATCTTAAATTTGCTTCTAAATTATAGATTTCATGTCTGATTTCAAAGTTATCCACATTATATATTTCAGGATAAAATTCTTTAAAGTATTTTTCTATATTTTGATAATCTTCTATTTTGACCAAATTCTCAGCTTCTTCACTAGCATACTTTAAAGGATTATTACACATTCTTAAAAATATATCTAATTCATAGTCAATTGGAGCATATAATGATGTTTCAAAATCAATTATTTTTATTTGACCATCGTTACAATAAATAATATTATCAAAATGAATATCAGAATGAACTAATCTAAAATCACTACTCTTCAAATAATCACTTATATTTTTTAATATTTGTTCAGCCATATCTTTTTCAGTTTGTGAAAATAGTTTAAGATCAAAACATTTATTGAAATTTCGTTCTAATTTTTCCTTTATATACAATGCCCAATCATAAGATTCACCCTTTATAGAATGAAATGATTTCATCATATTTACTATTTTTTTCACTATTTCTTTTCTTTTATTTTCATCAAGTTCATGCCAAACAAAATATAGTGATTTACCATTAATTTTTTCTATTATCTCATAAGAAAAATCATCATTAGAAGTTGAAATATAAAACGAATACATTTTTGGAATATATTTATTACCAGCATTACTTTTATAAAACTCAATTTCGTTTTCAAAATTTGCTTCATTTTCTTTATTGTTACAGATTTTAATAATATATTTATCATCAGCAGAATATACAGAGTTTGTAAATCCAACGTTTATTTTAGATATATTTTTAATATCCTTGAAAATTTTATCATTATCATCTACTATTTTTTTTAAATATGTGTCCATAAGTGTCACCTATCTTTCTATTAAATTATATCATATTTTTATTTTAAATGTAATATTACAAAAAAAGTTTTAAAAATAATTTTAATATCCAACAGCAAAGAATAATTAGAAATGTAATATAAATCATATAAGTATCTATACTTTGGTTCTGTATAATAATTACCATATACATGTGATAATCCAGTTATTCCAGCTTTAACATTGTGTCGCAAATTATATAATGGATACTCCTTTTTATATTTATCAATAAAATAGGTTCTTTCAGGTCTTGGTCCAACGATTGACATCTCACCTTTTAATACATTATAAAGTTGTGGTATTTCGTCAATTTTGAACTTTCTAATAAATCTACCAATTTTTGTTATTCTAGTATCGTTAGGAGATGCAACTAATGGAATACCATCTTTTTCTGCATTTACATACATACTTCTAAATTTATATAATTTAAACTTTTTGTTATAAATAGTTTCTCTTTCTTGTGAATAAAATATTGGACCGTATGAATCGATTTTTATCAATATTGAAACAAACAAAATTATTGGAAATAAAATAACTATTGCTATAATTGAAAAAAATATGTCAAACACTCTTTTCAGCAACTTATTTAAACCATCAATTTGCAATTTATTAATTTTAACAAATGGTATATCTTTTAAAACAATGATTTTATTATTTGAAATAGGTATAATTTCATCTGTTAATTTTAAATATACTTCAACATCTGATGCTAAGATTGATAAATCAAGCAAAAATTTTTGATGTGCATCTGAATTAATAATTAGAATATCATATTTTTTTAAACTTTTTACGTTGATAAGTTTATTATACTTTTTTATAGATTCTATTTTTATATGATAATTATTACAAAAATCTATAATATCAGCATCTTCAATATTACTTTTACACAATGATATATAACAAATACTTTTACTAGGTAACTTATTGTAATATATTTTTCTAACAATAAATTCAATTAAATTTAAAATAATAAAAACAATCGATAGTAGTATTACATCATTAAAATCAATTAATTTAAATATTAGAAAAAATAAAAAACAAATGCTGAAAATTAAAACTCTTTTAATAATTTCTATTAAGTTGTATTTCTTAGGTTGAAAAATGTCCATTGTAATTAATATAAAATATATTATAAAAAATAGTATAAGAATATTAAATTTATTCATAATTTATTACCTTTTTTATTAGTTCATAATCTTCAGGGATACCAATATCAATAAAAACATCATGATAAAAATAAGGCATAAAATTCATTACTTTAACATATTTCGTAAAGAAATCGTTTTCTATTGAAAAATTTGTATTTTTTTTAAAATCAGCTAAAACATTACGATTAAATACGTAGCATCCAACACTCATGTAGCCTTTAGAAACAAATTTCTTTTCATTAAAATCGGTTATTCTATTGTTGTTCAATGTAACCGATCCATATCTTTCGAAATTTTCCATCATTTTTAAAGATAAAGTAACATCAGCATCACTGTTTAAATGACTTTTATATAAATCAGCAAGGTTAAGTTTCGTATAAATATCACCATTCATTATGATAACATTATTATTTGTAACTTTTGTTAATGCTTTTAATATTGCTCCTCCTGTACCTAAAGGTTGTTCTTCCTCTGAATACTCAATTATAATATTTTTATATTTATTTCCAAAATAATCTTTGATATATTCCTTTTTATAACCAGTAGCAAGAATAACTTTGTTTACTTTTTGTTCGTTTAAATCATTTAATGCATATTCTAAAAATGGTTTACCATTAATAGGTGCCATTACTTTAGGGATGTTTTTTATTACACCATTCAATCTAGTACCCAAACCACCTGATAAAATTATAACTTCCATATACTCACCTCTTATAAACTTAGTTTTTTAACTGGAGAACTATAAGGCTCATTCTCAGTTGCTACAATATCAAAAGCACTTGTAAAATCTTTAAGATAAGTATCATATTCACAATCTAAAAATCCTACAGATATTTTGTTTAAATCTAATGGGAGCATACTTAAATCAGTTAAAGAATCTCCTAATAAAACAAAGTTCTTATAATTATTTATATATTTTATATATGCACTATTATATTTTCTATTTGGATCAATCATTGTAGAAAAATCTATCATACCATTTTGAATAAAATTTGAAAAAACAACAAGATTATCAAAATGACATCCTTCCTTTTTCAGTAATTCTATAATCAAATTACCAAAACCAGAAGAATTTATAATAACTTGGTATTTTTTTTGAAGATAATTTATAGTTTCTATTGCATCATCTCTAAAAATAAACTGATTAGATGATACTATATCATTAATAACTTTATAGTTGTTTAAAAATTCTTTTAATAGTTTTAATTTTTTAATCCAAATAGAATGGAGCAATTGCTCTTTTTGCACATTGGAAATATCATTTGATAAAAATATTTTTTCTTCTTGCTCCATAATTTTTGATTTTTCCTCTGCGTACTGTTTTGGAAAGAAATTTGAAAAAACACCAATTGAACTAACACTTTCATTGCTAGTAATTGTTTTATCAAAATCTGTTACTATACACAAATTTTCTTTAGGAAAATTATGTATTCTTTGATAATCTTTCATTGTTATCATTGTATCACCTATTTTCTAATTTTTCTTAAAATGGGAGATATTTCCTCTATTACTGCGTTTTTTTTTCTATCTATATATTCGTCGTAATTTCCAGAGAAAACTTCCATTTGTTTATTTTCTAAATTCCAAATTTTATTTGTCATTTTTTCTAAGAAATATCTATCATGTGATACAAATAATAAAGTTCCTGAATAATTCATTAAGTTTTCTTCTAAAACTTCTCTGGAATTTAAATCCAAATGATTTGTTGGCTCATCTAAAACAAGTAAATTAAGGTTTTGATTCATCAAAATACATAGTTTTAGTCTTATTTTTTCACCACCAGATAATACTTTTATTTTTTTATAAACATCATCACTAGTGAACAACATTGATGCTAATTTATTTCGCGCTTCACCTTGATTCATACTATCGAATGACTGAATAAATGTTTCTAATATCGTTTTTTCTTCATCTTCAAAAGATGTATCTTGTGTCAAATATCCAATTTTTGCAGTTGATGAAATTTCAATTATTCCATCATCAGGCATTTCTTGACCTAATAAAATTTTTAATAACGTAGTCTTACCAGAACCATTTTCACCAATTATTCCAATTCTGTCTCCCTTTTCAATAGTTAAATCTATATCAGAAAATAATTCTTTTTGTTCAAAAGATTTTGCAATTCCAACAGCTTCTAAAAGTGTTGCTCCTGAACGACTTCCAGAAAATTCATTCATTCTCATACTTTTTTTCTCAAAAATTGGTTTGTCTATTTTTTCCATTTTATTTAATCTGTTTTCAATTTTATTTGCAACACCTCTCAAAATTTGTGAATTCATTGATTTTAAACGTCTTACTTGCATTTCCATTCTGTGTGTTATGTATTGATTATTTTCATAAGCTTTATATCTTTCTAAAAACCTTTGCTCTTTATCTTGTATATACTTAGAATAGTTACCATCATATTCTTCTATTCCATCCGTATCTAATTCAAGCACTCTGCCTATTACATGATCTAAGAAGTATCTATCGTGTGATACAACTAACACACTTCCTTTATACTGTTTTATATAATCTTCTAACCACTCCAATGTTTTAATATCTAAGTTATTAGTAGGTTCGTCCAACAATAATATTTCTGGTTCTTCTAACAACATTTTTGCAACAAGCACTCTAGTCTTTTCGCCACCACTACATTTATCAAAGATAGAATTTGACAAATCTTCAGTTATATTCAAACCATTTTTTATCTTTTCAACTTTACTGCTAATTGAATAGCCATTATTTTTATCAAACGCTTCCTGTAATCTTCCATACTTTTCCAATAGTTTATTCATATCATTTTCATTTGATGAGGTTGCTAATAGTCCTTCTATTGCTCTCATATCTTTTTCAATTGACATAACTTTTTCAAATGGTAAATACAAAACATCTTGAACAGTCATATTAGGATATTCAGGAATTTGTTCCAAATAGCCCATTGAACATTTTTTAAAAATTTGAATATTTCCAGAATCTGGTGTTTCTAATCCTTTTAATATTTTTAATAAAGTAGATTTGCCTGTCCCATTTCTGCCTAAAAGTCCAACAACTTCTCCTTCTTTTAAATCAAAACTTACATTATCAAATATTACATCAGCACCATAAGACTTTTTTAAATTATTAGCTTTAAAAATTACCATATAAATTACTCCTTTTTCGTTGATATATTATACCACAAGTTTGTGTTTTTTTTTATTTTTCTTCTAAAATATAACAACCATATACATTTATTTTTGATTTTTCTCTGATATTAATGATTTTTTTAGTACATTTTATCAAATCGTATACATAAAATCTCTTATTTAACAATAGATTTTTTAAATCAATAATACATTCTTCGTTACATTCAATATAAAAAATTTTCTTAGATTTTGACCAAATTTTATAAACCTTCAAACTTTTTTCTTTTTTTAATTTTCTGGATAAAAATTTTCTTATGTTTTTTAGTTCATTAAATATAAATAGTGGATGCTTTAATAAATTTATTATTCTTTCAATTATTTTATTGATTTCGTGAGTATGCTTATTTGTACTATTGTTGTTATATTCTATACTTAATTCTTCTGTTGACATTTCTTCAAACCCATCAAATTGAAAGTTAAGATTATTTTTGTTGTAAAAATCAATAATTCTTTCGTAATCAGAATTTGTAATTATATCATCCCACCACCAACTCATTGCTGAATAAGTCAGCTTTAAAAAGTATGAACCCCATAATCCTGAAGTAAAATATAATTTGCTACCATAATCATCTATATATGAATAATCAGAGTTTTTTGCATATTCACCAAAATATAAAATTTCTTTATAAGCTTTCATTGCGTATTGTAAATTTTCAAATGCACTTTCGCTTGGAAAACTATAAAAATGAAGATCCACGTAACAATTTAATTTTTCTCTATACAAATCATATTTTTGGTAGTTTGAAATACTACATGTAAAAATATATTTCTGATATTTTTTTGATAATATGTTAATTAACTTATTACACCAATTTATTAAAACATTATCATTAGAATTAACCTGATCTATTTCATTCATTATTTCAATAAACTTTATATTATTATATTCAATAATACTATCTAGCACATAATTTATATCTTCAACTAGAACATTATTAATTTTTTTAAAAAATGATGATACTTTTTTATCAATAGGTTGATATTTATTAAAATTCCATGAAAAGTTTTTATCATTAATATCTAAATAATTGATTTTATTAAAATCAGTGAAATTTAGCAAAGATATTATTATATTAATATTTTTTGTTGAGGCATAATGAACAATATGTTTTAGTGTTATTACATCTTTTTTATTATAAATGCAATTTAATCCCCATTTACTAAAAATAATTCTTATAATTTTTATCTTGTGTTTATCACACCAATCTATATAATCCACATATTTTTCTAAAGCATTGGAATCTGATGAATTCCAGCAAAAATTCATGCCGATGGTTGTATTCTTCATATTCTTCACCTTTTTAAAGATAATACTCTGTTTTTTATCAATTGTTTATCTTCATCTAACATATCAACAGCTGTTTTCAAAAGTTCATCTAAATAAAATTTCTCTTTACAACAGGTATTTTCGTTATATATATACTTTTGCCCAATGCATCCAGATAAACACATTGGATACAATTTACATTTTTGACATTTGTCAAAATATAATGTATTACACCAAATATTATAATTTTTACTAGAAAAGTCAATTCCACTATAAATATCCCCAATTTTATTTAATTCATCATCTGGACACATTTGACATTTTGTAATTATACCAGCAGGTCCAATTACAAGTGAATCATCATTAGAAGCATAACAATTGTTCTTTTTATATGTTAAAGGGAGTCCATTAACACCTTGAATATGATTATATTTCTTTAATAATTTGAAAAATTCAATTGAATAATTTCCTATTTGTCGCATTTTTATAAGTTCTTCTTTTGTTAAATTTTGATTTTTAGGTGTTTTAAAAACAACGCCTAAATATAATAGAAGATTTTTATTACCATGATGTTTTTTTAGTATTTCTTGAACTAACAACATTGCATCATTAAAATTTTCCTTTGTTATATTAAATCTTATTTGCACGATTATATTTTTATTTAACAAGCAATCAATCATATCCAAATTATGCTGAAAGGCATCAAAATTCTTTATTTTATAGTCCTTACTTTTATTGTGTTGTTCTTTATTACCATCAAAAGCAAACTCTATTTTATTTAAATGCCAATTTTCTATTGCATACTCAATGTCATCTTTATCAAGCAGTGACAAATTAGTTGCTATACTTGCTTGATAACTTATGCCATTCTCATTACTGAACTCAATCAAACTTTTAGATATTTTATCAATAACATCTCTGCGAACTAATGGTTCTCCTCCAAACCAATATACACTTATTTTCTTTTTTTCTTGGCTTTCTTGCTTAATGAAATTTATTGTTTGTTCAACAACCTCATCACTCATATCATATCTTGGTGAATCATTTTCATAACAAAAAGAGCAATTAGCATTACATTTAGTAGTTGGTAAAATAGTAAAACGTTTATAATCTTTTTCTTTTGATAAATATTCACTTCGTTTATTAACAACTTCTTCAAATTCATTAAAATCATCAGCAACAAGAAAACCATTTGATACCAAGTCAGAATAACGATTAGCAAACAAATTATCATAGTAGTCAAATGTAATTAGTTTCGAATTCTTAGTATTGTATATAAAATTCAAACCATTGTGTTGGAATTTTATATTATAAAATGATTCTTTCATATTGTCCTCCTATATTATAAGTGATAATCCACCATCAATCACTATACTCTCACCAGTAATATATTTTGCATGATCAGATATTAAAAATAGTATCAAATCAGCAACTTCATCTGACTTTCCATGCCTTTTCATGGGAATATTCATTGCAGCTTCATTTATCAATTCATTATTATTTAAATCTTTTCTTAGTAAAGGTGTATCAATAGAACCAGGTTCAACACAATTGACCCTTATATTACAAGATGCTAATTGATAAGCCAATTCCTTTGAAATCATTTTAATGGCTGATTTTGATGAAGAATAATGAACTATATCTCTAATTATTTCAGTATGAATTGAGGTAACATTAACAATTGACTGATTATTTATTGGAGTTAATTTCATTAATTTAATTATTTCTCTTTCTATAAAAAATATCGACTTCACAGTAGCATTATACATCTTATCCCATTGCATATAATCAATATTATCAATAGTAACATTTTCTTGATATCCTATTGTATTAATAATAAATTTAACCACCAATTTTTGATTATTAATTTTTAACTTAATAAACTTTTTTGCATTTTCAAAATCACTTAAATCTAACTGATAAAATTCATCTTTTTTATTCAATAAATCAACTGGTGATTTATCCAATATTATCAACTTTAATTCAGAATAAGTATTCCTTATCTTTTGGTATGTTGCTTTGCCTATACCCGAAGCAGCCCCAAATAAAAATCCTATTTCTTGCATATTGTCATCTCCTTACTATTATCTTATATAATCATTTGGTGATATTTCTTTTGGCGTTGATTCCCACTTGAATGATACTGGATTTGAATCTCCAGAGCAATATTTACACAACTCAACAGGTCTATCTATATATTTAAGAACTAATTTTCTGCTTTTAAAAGATGTTATTTCTTTATTTGTTTCTGGATAATTGTATTGAAATTTATTATTAAAAATATTAATAAAGATTGATGGTGCACATCTACTTATAACACCATTATATATAATAATACATTTTTCACATTCCTTTGCCACATCTTCAAAGTCTGTTGATTCATTCTCATTTAAAATTTTATTAAATCTATCACCTAGTCTAAATATTTCATAACTTACACCATTTTTCATAAGCCTTGATTCAATCTCATTTATTTTCTTCATCATTGGTGGATATAATGAAATTGAAATTGAAATATTTAACTTTGATAACTCTTTTAAAAATTCTTCTGATTTTGATAATAATAATATTCCATTTGTTATTATTTTCATGTTTGAATATGGATATATTTGTTTTGTATATTTAATATAGTCTAAAATGTCATCACACAACAAAGGTTCTCCACCTAAAAATCTAAACTCAAATATTTTAAAATCTAATTTATTAATATTATTAATATCTTTTTTGTATTGTTCTAAATCATAAAATTTTTCTTCGGCTTGTAGGTTTGAAAAATGATAACATCTATTACATTTTAAATTACAATGTATTGCAATTGGTATTTGAATTTTATCGATCCAATAATAGTCTAAATATTTTGATATAACGCCATCAATATTATCAACTTTGTTGATATATATATAACTAAGCTTATTTATGTCATATATATATACATTTTTTTATCAAAATTTAGTGAAGTAATTATCAATTCTCTCTTTTTTTCGTTTAGTGATGATGGTAACACCAAAATTGAATTGTCAAATTCTTTATTTGTGATATTTAAATCTTCATAATTATTAAAGTATATTTTAGTATACATATCATATACTTTTGTAAAAGTAAGATTTAAAAAGTCACTAAATTCATCTTTCTCATTATCTATCATTATTATTGCATTTTGCATGATTACCTCCATTATTACACTTAATTATTATACATAGAAATTTTTTTACAAGTTGTTTTGCTTGTTTTACTAATCCTCTAAACGATAATTTTATTTTTACAAAAACATTTGGGTTTATATAAATATTGTAATTTTTTGAATTTTCTATGCTAAAATGTTTTTTTAATAAACTATTTCCTCTTGAAAAATCAAAAACATTATATTCTTTATCCTTCAAATAATTTAACAAATGATATATTACCAATTTACCTGGCTGAAAACGACTATATTCCTTATCAAATGCCATATGATATGCCATAAAATTACTAGGAGTAGCTATCAATCCAATCATGTGAGCTATTGGAATATTATTATAATATAAAATACAAAGCATACTATAATCAGTTTTAGAAATATTTCTAAATAATTCTCTTGCCTTCTCATCAACAAATAAAGCTTTACTCTTTTTTATTTTATTGCTTCTACTTTCTATGTCAAAAATTATATCTATGTAATCTTGTACATTCTTTCCAGATATAATTTTAAATGATAAGTTGTTATTTTTTCTTAATATACTTTCAATATATCTTTTTTCTTTCCTTTTAATAACAGAATCTAAATCCTGGTTTAAGGAAACAAATGGATTATCTGAAGCAAATTCTGTAATACACTTTTGCTCTTTTATACAATTTATATTAAAATTGCATTCTAATAAAGTAATTGTTTTTTTATTTTCTATGCAATATTTCTCTAAAATTTTAATAATTTCTCTTATATCACCATTATATAGAAAAGAAACTTTATCTAAATATCTTCCACCTATAACTACCAAATTTTTAAAGGGTATTTTAATTAAAGGCAAAATAAATTGTATTGAATTATTATTATAACCTTTTAATATAGTATATTGATGTCTTTGATAAACTGAAATATAATTTTGAAACCACCATAAAGAATTGAAATAATTTCGAGTAACATTTTGTTGCCATAGTTTTTTCCATTCCTCTTTTGTTTTAGTATCAAGTTTATCTATTTCTTTTATAATTAACATAGCTCTTATACCTCACAATATCATAAATATCCGTCAAATCATTGCTTTTTTTCTTCAACACTATAAATAATTTATACTTAATAAGTTTTAAGAAGAGTCTTATCTTGTGATATTTTTTATCTAATAGATAATCACTCTTTCCTTGAATTTCTATTCTTTTTATAGCAACTTCATAATTACCAGTCCAGTAATGAATAACATATAATTTAGGATCATATATCATATTAATACAATTTTTCCGTGCTATATCCTGTATTAAAACATCTTCATTAGCACCTAATTTACTACCGTCATGACCGAAATTATTATTGAATCCATTTACTTTGTTGAAAGTTTCTTTTGTCATAACTAATAGACATCCACCCAAATATTTATATTTTGGTAATATTTTTTTATCATCACCAAAATCTTTCATTCCAGCAATATATTGATATTTAATAGGTAAAAACTTAGGAATTTCCTTTGGGATTATTTTACCACCAACTATTGCTTTCAATGATTTATTGTTAGCATAGCTATTTAAAGCTTCGAAAAACGAAGATTTGGGTATTATATCATCATCTAAAAACACTAATAACTCATTAGAAGCTTCCTTCGCACCTCTGTTTCTTGCATTACTTAATCCTGTTTTTTCTTCATGATAATAATGAATTGCTTTATTCTTCTTATATTGCTGCAATGCTTTATTTTCACTATTATCAATAAGAATTATTTCATTTTCATTAAGATGTTTTATTAAAGAATTTAGTAATTCATTCAATTTTCTTGATTTTCCTATTGAAGAAATTATATATGATACTTTCATATTGATTTCACCCAACCTTTATGATTTTCAACACACTTTTCGCAGTATTTCGTTACTACAGGATCATTAATAAATCTTTTTCGCATTTGTTGCATATAAACATTATTCCAAATATCTTCCTTATCATTTATATTTCCATATTCACTAGATGGATTAATAACTCTTCCACAACTTCCCATGTTTCCATAAGCATCAAATGATAAATTTTTAAAATACCAGTCACAATTTTTACAATAATTACTTTTGGTGATTTTGTGTGGTAAATTTGTCTTTGTACGAATATTTGATTTTGCATAATTATATAACTCATCTATCTTATCATTAAAATCATCTAAATCTGTTAATGCGTCTTTAATATCAAAATCTATGTATCTATGTAAATCAATTCTATCTACATTCAAATTATCACAAAACTTTAAAAATTCATAACTACTGTTCATAAACTCATGACTACAAACACCACTAACTACAATTTCTGCTTTTGATTTATACTTCTTTTTAGCCTCAACAAGTTTCTTTATGTTTGATACTGTTTTATCAAATATAGCATTTTTAACCTTACATATTGAACTATATTCTTCTGAGTTTGATGCATTTAAACTTATAGATATTTGATTTAACATTTTTTCTTTCATTAAAAATTCAATAAAATCATCATTTAATAAAGTTCCATTTGTAATAATATTTATTTTCTTTTTGTTTTTAGATGTTAATTTTATTATTTCTTTAAATTGTGGATGAAGTAGTGGCTCACCTACACCACCTAACATTACAAAAACTGATTCTGGGAACTTCTTATATATTTTTTCAAGCATATCTAAGCTTATAAATTTTTTGCTAAGTTGTTTTTGATACTCAAAGTCATTATTTTTTCCAGAATGATGAGGACACATTTCGCATCTTAAATTGCATAAATCTGATACATAAATAAGCAACCAAATAGGTCTATAATTTAAAATTGTATCCTTTTTATTACTCTTTTTGTATAAGTAATAATTGTAAATTTGTTTAATACTAAATCCATACTTCAAGTTTTTTAAATTCACCATTTTTTTACCTACCTATCCAAATAGTTTTGATTCAAAATTTTTCTTTTTATAAAAGCTAAATGTAAATAAATATTTCCTAATTTTGAAACGAATAATTTATATTTATTAAAATTTAAATAACCATTAATACATATTCTAGGAATTTCCTGTTTGTTAAATGATTTGTTAACATGAAAAGGTAATACTGTCATTCCATAATCAAAACCAGAATTTGACATTTCATCTTTCACAGTATTATTATATTTTCCCATTGGATAAACCAAAATTTTCTTTGATATGTAAGATTTAGTAACAGTCAATTCCTTTTTTAATACCAAAGTTGATAAAGTCGATAGATCCAAATGACTTTTTGTATGAAAGTAGAACTGTGCATACTTTAATCTTTTAAGTTCTGGCTCTGTCAAAAATCCTTTTTTACCAATATTGTCTTCTATGATAGCTAAGGAATATTTTATAGAATTTTGTTCTAAATATTCTATAGCAGGTTTTATGGATTTTAAACCATCATCAAACATAATCATAATATTATTTCCAGTTGTAGCATTTATAAATTCGTCAAAATGGCAAAAGTTGAATTTTTTTCTTTTTAAATACTTTAATTGCATTAAGAACATATTCATTGGAACTTCCATAAATTTATCTGAATTGCCAATTCCGTGATATACAGTAATAATTCTCTTCATTATTTTTTCACCAACTTTTCTATAGCTACATTTATGTCGTATTTTTCTATAATGAATTTTTGTTGATTCATAATTATATTTTTTAATGAATGTGTATCTAATTTATTTATTTGTTCTATTTGCCTAGCCAGTTCCTCAGGAGTATTTCCTAAGAATACATACTTCCTTATATCTTCTTCTACGCCTTCAATTCCTAAGCTATTTGATACAATTGGTAATCCTACACTTGCTGCCTGTAAAATTTTATTTTTAACACCTGAACCTGCTATAATAGGACATATATACATATCATATTTTTGAAGTTCTTTTTTCATGTCGTCAACATAACCAACGAAATGAACATTATTTGATTCTAAGCTTTTTAGTTCTTCTGAACAGTTTTTTCCTACAAAAGACACACTATAATTAGAACCAAGTAATGGCATTATTTTCTCAACGATATAGTGGACTGCAAGAATATTTGGTTCATAATCCATCATTCCCGAAAAAACGATTTTGGTTCTCTTATTTTTTGCCTTAGGTGATACATTTTCATTTATCCATTTTTCAGTATCTATTGAATTATTTATTACTAACATATTATTCAAATCAATATTCCATTTATCTATAAGATATTTTTTATCTTCTTCTGAACAAATAATTGTATTATATTTCTTAATAATTGAGGTTTCATAAATTTTGTGTTTTATATATTCCTCTTCACTTATTATCTTTTTTATGCCTTTACTTTGTTTTCTTATCCTATCATAATACTTTGTTAGACTATCAGTAATATCAATATATACTTTAGATTTATCAAAGTATTTACCATACTGTGCCATTCTTAATCTTTTAACATAAATCATATCATAATCTGTTTTTGATTTTTTTAAATATTTATGCAATTTTTTATTGTACACATATAGAGTTCTTAAAGTATACGGAGAAAGTATTCCAATAAAGCAATTTATTAAAGAAATAATCTTTGGTTGCTTAAATAAAATAACTTTGTCCACCATTTGTTTTGTTTCTTCTAAATATACTAAGTCTTTTTTAGATGAATATAATGATATCAAAGTAATATTACACCCTTTATTTCTTAAGGCTTTAATAATATTTTTACTTCTTACTCTTGAAAAATCATTTGGTAAAGACGGTGCTATATAAAGTATCTCCATAAACATTTTCCTCCTCGTATTTTTCTTTGAAAATTTGATAGTTATGCTCACCAAGTTTTTTTAATCTTGTTGGATTTAATAATAACTTTTGTATTGAATTTATTATTTCTGCATCATCATCAACTATAAAAGTCCCTTTAACACTTGGTAATCCTTCAGCACCTAATTTGGTGCTAACAACCGTTTTACTATGTGACCAATATTCCAATATTTTAATTCTTGTTCCACTACCAAAATATACAGGAACTACACAAATCCAAGATTCATCAATAAGTTTATTTTTTAATTTTTCCTCGGCATTTTCATATATTTTAATATTCATTTTACCGTCGTATTCTTTTATATCAGAATTTATAGCTGACCCCACAATGTTAAATTTAATAGATGGGTTGTTTAAATATAATTTTGTATAAATATTCTTAATAAAGTGTATTAGTCCATGTTTATTTGGTTTCCAAGATAAACTACCAACGAATATTAAAGTAGGACTATTACTATATTTAGCTAAATCATTTCTCATATTCGCATAGGTATTATTTACAACAAATGATTTTTTCTTTATTTTCTTTGAGCAAGAAAAAGCTTTCAAATCTCGTTCACTGACAAAGAAATTGCTTTTAGATTCACTTAAAGCTTGAAATTCTACATTTTTCATAAGTTTTGATTCTCTTTTCAACATTATATTCATTGGAAACGTTTCGTACTCTGATGTTCTTTTAATTAATTCATATTCAACATTGTGATCATCAAAATAGAATGGAATATTATTAATATGCTTTCTGTATTGTACTGTTGCAATTTCGGCAAAGAAAACAAAATCGTATTGATTATCTGTACATAATTGATTTATTTTATTTGCAATTTTCTTATTATAATATTGCAGATTTATAATTGGTTCTTTACTTATAAAACTATCTAGTGTATTTTTTATAAGAGTTTTCTTTGTTCGAACAAAAGGATATCCATATATATTATTTGTATATTTTTTTAATTCTTTAATTTTACTATTTCCAAAATCTTTATTCCAATATCCAATAACATCAACTTTATAATACTTTGACAAAAATTTTATCCAAGCAAAATTTCTTTTTAATCCACCTCCATAAGCAGGTGCTGGTACAAACTTTGTTATAAATAATATTTTCTTTTTCATAAAAACCTCCTAAATTAGAAAACTATCAATATATCTAAATTACCAAAAATTGTATAGTCAGAGTATGGTAATATAAAATACGTTTCATCTTTTTTAACCTTTAAAGATTTATTTGCTATATTTATAGTCCCGTTACCGTTCAAGACTAGCACTATTTGACAACAATTTTTTTTACCGAAATACTTTTCGCCTTTTATATTAACTTTGTTTATTTTGAAATTTGAGCTTTTAAATCTTTTAAAATTATGGTATATATTTTTTCTCATATTGAATTTGCTAAAACGTGCGTTTTCAACAAACTCTTTTTGAGTTAATTTCCTATTATTATCCCAATCAAAATATCTATAAGTTACGTCATAATTGTTTTGAACCTCACATACAATATTATTTTCTAATATTGAATGTATAGTACCTGGATTAACAGCAGCAAAATCATATTTATTACAAGTAATTATATTAGAGTTAGATAATATAGCATCTAAATTTAAATTCTTTTTCTTAATACATTTATTTAAGCCTAATAATATTTTAGAATTATCTTTTAAAAATAGCCATGTTTCTTTTTTACTTTTAGGATGAACCTGTAGTGAAAGTTTTTTTGAAGAATATATATATTTAATTAAGAAAGGAAATTGCTTTCTTCTTAAATATTTTTTTCCAAAAAACTCTTCCTTTTGAGAACTAATATATAGTTGATATAAACTATAAATGTTTTTATTATCATCTTCAATATAGTTTGACTGTTGATTATTTACTTCAAATTTAATTACCTCACCTATTACTTTTTTATTTATTTTTTTAGCACCCCATATTTTTTCTACATCAATACTAATGACTTTATAAATTTTCATATGCACCTCAACCAAAAAAGGAGACAAAAAGCCGTCAATTGCCTTTTATCACCCTCTTCATGCAATACTTATCTAAATAAATTAATTGGCAATTGCCTTCCAAAATCCTGATTGTATTTTATATTATTTTGTTTAATTGGTCAATAGTTTTAATACAATTTTTATAAAAAATGTCTAGAGAAATCAATCATATGTTACACTTTTTTATAAAAAGTTCTTTCTGCCTATAGACATATTATAAAAAAGTATT
>CAKOXL010000017.1 GCA_934130105.1 uncultured Bacilli bacterium
TAAAACAATTATTAGAATAAAAAGTAGTAATAAAAGAAGAAGAAATAATAATATTAAAAAGACAAACTATTTATATAGGAATAATTATATTTCCTATCAAAAATACTTTAATAGTATGAGTAATTATAATAATAGTTATAAATATACTAATTAGTATTATTATTTTGTTGTTTTTTAAATTCTCATTTGATATACTAATTATACAGGAAGGTGATTTTTATGTTTGAATCTGAAAAAAACTGTGGTTATAGTTTAAACGTTCATGGAGTTGAATATTGGAATAGAACTATGCTAAATGGAATAGAAGTTTTTATTAAAAATAAAATAGATATTCCATATGAATTATATTTAGATAAAATAGGTGGTAATGAAAATCTTAGTCATTATATTGATATTGTTACTGGTAGACCATTTTGTATAGTTAGTTTAGAAGAAAATTTAATTATTATTCCAAGTGGTATTTGTGTATCAAAAAAAGATTTATATATTAATAATAATGTCTTAGATGTAGCTACTGAAATACTTGGATCAAATGTAGAAGAAAGTTATACTAATATATCTGAAAATATTATTTATTATAGTTATTTTTGTGATGTTATTTCAAAGAGGAATAACTTAAATGTTATTCCTGCGGATATTGTATATGAAGAAGCAAGAGAATTTAAGAAAAAAGAGAATATTAAAAATTTTATTAAAAAAAAGATAGAGAACTAATTTTACATTTTAGTTCTTAATTTTTTCTTAAAATTTAATAATTTTATATGAAATAATATTATTATATAGTATAATAATAGAGAGTATCTATATAGGAGTATTTGTATGAAAAAGAATAAAGATAAAAAATATTATTTAATATTACTTATATGTGTGATTTTAATACTTAGTATATTAATATATTTTATAATTAATTTAGTAGGAAGTAATAAATTAAATAATAAAAATAATATTAGTAATAATATTTCTTTAAAAGAAGAAGATATTTATTATGATGAAGATGCTAAGATATTTAAGGGAGAAAATCCAAATAATTATTTATATTTTTCTAATATTTTATGGAGAATTATAAGTATTAATAAAGATGGTTCATTAGATGTTACTACTGATAATAGTATTAATATTTTAAAGAATGTTAATTATGATGTTAATAAGTATGTTAATGATATATTCTTAAGTAGTATTGATAAAAAATATTTAGATAGAGTATCATATTGTAATGATATTATATCTAAAATAGAAAAGGTAGAATGTAAAAATATTTATACTAAAGATTATGTTAGATTACTTAGTATAGAGGATATTATTAATTCTAATGATAATGGTAATAGTTATTTGTTAAATAATTTAGATTATTGGCTTAATAATAGATATGATAATAAACCTTTCGTAATTAATAGTAATAAAATTACTAATGATAGTAATGATAAAGCTTATGGAGTTAGACCTGTTATTAGATTAAATAGTAGTACTATAATTAAATCAGGTAATGGTACTATAGATAATCCATATATTGTATCAGAAGATAATACTGGTATGAAAGTAGGTAGTTATATCAAATTAGATAATGATTTATGGATAGTTTATGAAGTTAATAAGAATAAAGCTAATTTAGCTTTAGTTAATGGTTTATCTGGTGTTAAAGTATTTGGTGATAATAGTGGGTTTAATGTAGATAAAGAAGGCAGTATAGCATATTATTTAAATAATGATTATTTAGATAGTTTATCTTATAAAGATATGCTTATTAGTAATGAGTGGAAAACTGGTAAGTATATTGATAGTTATGATAATGTTGATAAAAATATAGTCTCTACGAAAGTTGGAATGCTTAGTGTAAAAGATTTAAAATTAGTTAATAATAAATGGGGATATTATTTGATAACTCCAAGTAATGAAGAAGAGGTTTATATTTATAATACTGATAATTTTATTTCTAAAACTAATTATTTACATAACATTGTTCCTACGATTAGTATTAAAAATAATTATAAATTAAATGGATTGGGTACAAAGGATAATCCTTTTGAAGTAGAGGTATAATATATGAAGAAGTTAGCAATATTTGGTATTTCATTTACATCATGTATGATTATATTTTTGATGTCAATATTTATATTTAAAGGAACTATAGTTAATTATTTATCTTTAAATAATAACTTTAAATTAATTGGTGTTTTATATGGAAAGAATGCATTATCCGAAGAGACTTCTAGAAAAAATTATATTTCTTATATGAATGATATTGATAGTAATATTATTTCTGATAAAGTACCATCAAATGGTTTAGATAATGATACTTATGAAAAAGAAATATTAGAAAAAGATAATGAGACAGATGGTTATAAACTTATTAATATTAAAATAAATAAGTATGATGCTTATTTAGTCGCTATCTATGATCCTGCAAAAGTTAAACTTGTTAGTTCTAAATGGTTTAATAGAAATAATACAGGACAACAAACGGTTATTGATATTTGCAAGAGATATAATGGTAAAGTATGTATTAATGGTGGAGGTTTTCAAGACTTTGGTACTGGTTCGGATATTCCAATGGGATATGTTATTGAAGATGGTAAAATTACCTGGAATAGTAAAGGTAATTCTAAATTAGTAGGATTTAATTATGATAATGAACTTGTACTTATGGAAGGTACAGGAGAAGAAGCTATAGCTATAGGAATGCGTGATGCTCTAGAATTTGGACCATTCTTAATAGAAAATGGAGAAATAATTGTACCAAAAGAAGAATCTGCGGGTGGTTATGGTGGAGCTGCGAGAGTAGCTATTGCTCAAAGAAAAGATGGTATAGTATTATTCCTTGTAACTGAAGGCGTACATAGTAAAGGACCTACTATATACGAAGTAGCTGAAACATTAAAGAAGTACGGAGCATATACCGCTGGTAACTTAGATGGTGGAGCTTCAAGTAGTTTGGTAGTTAATGGAAAAATGATTAATCATCCATTAAATATATACGGACAACTTATTAATGGCGGCAAAGGTCGTAGTGTAGTTACTGGCTTTGGATACATTGAATAAATAATATATTATTTTTGAAGACCTTAGGCTTCAAAAATCTAGTTAAAGACTTATGGCTTTAACTAGCAGTGAGCAACGAAGTGTGAACTGTTAAAACTAGAACTAATAAAAGTATTTAGTTCTTTTTCTTTTTATGGTAAAATACTAATAGTGCAGGTGATGTTATGTATTATAAAATTAGTCATGGTAGTGTTACATTAGGTAATAATACAGTACTTGAAGATATTAATTTTTATGTTAAAGATAACGAAAAAATAGGTATAGTAGGTAGAAATGGCTGTGGTAAAACAACTTTACTTAAGGCTATTGTAGGAGAGTATGAAATTACCAGTGGCTATGAAGAAGTAGATATTATTTCTTCAGAAGATTTTAATATTGGTTATGTTAAACAGAATGATGGTTATAACCTTGATATGAAAATGATAGATTATATTAAGAGTTCTTTTAAGGATATTCTTGATATTGAAAAGAAACTTAATACTTTAGAGAATGAAATGACTACTAATTATGATGAAAAAATTTTAAATAAATATAATGAACTTTTATCTAGATATGAATATATGGGTGGTTATAAGTATAAGAAAGAGATAGAGGTTATTTTAAATAAGTTTGATTTTAGTGATGATGATAAGAGTAAGTATTTAAATGAGTTTTCTGGAGGTCAACTTACTAAGCTATCTTTAATTAGACTTCTTCTATCGAAGCCTGATTTACTTATTTTGGATGAACCTACTAATCATTTGGATATCAAGGCTATAGAATGGCTTGAGGAATACTTAAAAGGATACAAGGGCTCTATTGTTTTGGTTAGTCATGATAGAATGTTTTTAGATAATGTCTGCAATGTGATATATGATATTGAGTATGGTACTTTAACTAGATATAGTGGTAATTATTCTTATTTTGTTAAGAAGAAGGAAGAGGATTATATAAGAAATCTTAAAGATTATGAAAGACAACAACAAGAAATTAAGCGATTACAGGATATTGCGGATAGATTTAGATATAAACCAACGAAGGCTGGTATGGCGATGTCGAAGTTAAAACAGATTGAGAGAATGGTGTTAATTGATAAACCTGATAAGGCTAATACAAAGACTTTTAAGATTAATTTTAGTCCTGAGATGAATAGCTATAGAGATGTTCTTAAGGTTAAAAATCTTTCTATTGGTTATGATAGGGAGTTATGTAAGTTATCTTTTGATGTGGAAAGAGGAGATAGGCTTGGTATTATTGGAGAGAATGGTATTGGTAAGAGTACACTTCTTAAGACTATAATGGGTGAGGTTCCAGCACTTGGTGGTAAGTTTACTTTTGGTGATAGAGTTAATATTGGTTATTTTTCACAAGCATTAGATAATCTTAATTATGATAATTCTATTTATGAAGAGATTGATAAGGAGTTTCCTAGGCTTACTCCGAATGAGATTAGGACACTACTTGGAGCTTTTGAGTTTAGCGGAGAAGATGTCTTTAAAAAGATCAGAGATTTATCTGGTGGTGAAAAGGTTAGGGTTAGTTTATGTAAGATTTTAAATAAAAAACCTAATGTTCTTATTTTGGATGAACCAACGAATCATTTGGATATTATTGGAAAGTCCACTATTGAGAAAATGCTTACTAGTTATAAGGGTACTATTATTATGGTTAGTCATGATAGGTATCTTATTAAGAATGTCTGCAATAGACTTCTTGTTATGGAGGGTGGTACTGGTACTTTATATAATTATGGTTATGGTGAATATTTAGAGAAGACTAGAATTAATAATGTAAGTAATGATAATAAAGTTAAGGTAGAAAAGAAGAAAAATACTGATAAAAGAGTAGATACTTTTGATAAGAATAAAGAGATTAAAAAGATAGAAAAAGATATTTTTGAATTAGAAGAGAGACTTAGTAATCTTAATAATGAACTTTTAAAGGAAGAAGTTTATATGGATATTAATAAGGCTAATTTGATTAAGTTAGAGATTGATATTGTAAACAAGAATATTGAGAAGAAAACATTAGAGTGGGATGAGATTACGAAAGATATGTAATCTATTCATGAAAGACCGCTATTTGACAAACATTATGAAATGTGCTATAATCTAAGGCAGTTGTGAAACAATGGGGGTTGCAGAATAACTGGATAAACATAATAACAATAATCTCATTGTATTATTTACAATGGGATTTTTAGTTTATAAGGGGGGATTATTATGGATGCATATAAAAATAAGATTAAAGAAACATTTTTAACTGAACTAAAAATTGGTTCAGAATATATAAAAAATGAATTTTATGAAGAACATATGGATAATATTGATGCTGCGGTAGATGAGATATGTGATTTATCATTAGAAATTATGTCTAATCTTACTCAAATGGAAACATTTGTAATAAGAAAAAGACTTGGTGTTTATGATAATGGTAAACGTCAAACACTTAAAACAGTAGGTGATGTTACAGGTAAAACACATGAAAGAATTAGACAAATTGAAGCAAAGGCATATAGACGTATAATTTCTTCAATTAATAGAAACTCTTATGCTTCTAGTGATAATAAATCAAGAATGAGTTCTTTAACAAATCAAAAAGATTATGCAAATTTTAATATTTCTAAACTTAATCTTGATAGAAGATTAAGAGGTATGCTTTATACAAAGATAGAAACACTTTATGATTTACTTAGTTATAGTCGTGAAGATTTTAGAAAAATGAGATTAGGTATTACTTATTTTAGTCAATTAAGTGATAAAGTTCATAGTCTTGGGTTTAAATTTATTGAGGAACTTACTCCTGAAGAAAAAAGAGAAATTGTTGCTTCTTCATCAGAAGAAATGATAAATAATTCAAGTATAGCTTGGATATCAGATATAAGTAAATCTTCTTTATGGGCATTATCAAGAGAAAATAAGACTACTATTGGTATGTTAAAAGAGTTTATTGAAAATGATGGTAAAATAAATATAGAGGCTGTTAACTATGCTTCAAGTATTGGAATAAACATTGGTAAAAAAGAAAAAATATCTTCTTTAAATACTCAGGTACCAATGGAAGAGTTACTAGATACAAATATTAAGAATATTGAAATGTCTACGCGTTTATTTAATGTGCTAAATAATCATGGATTTAAAACTATAAGAGATATAATATTGCATACTACAAGTGACTTTGATATTTTATTTCATCAAGGTGTTAAAACAAAAAGAGAATTATTTGATATGATTCATGATTTTGGACTATTCTTTGCAAATGAAGTATTTGTGATTAAAGAATATACAGACGAAATATCTATGCAGTTAAATACAAATACTGCGGATATCAGAGCTATAAGGGCAAAATTATTGAATAAATATAAAGAGTTAACAACTGAAAAGGAAGAATTAAGAATTAGAACACAAGAATTGGATAAAGAAATAGCCGCTGTTATAAAGAAATTAAGTTCTATGGAAGAAGGAATTTCAGATGGACAATCAAGAAAATAATAAATATAAATTATTAGAGGAAGTAAAACAAGGTGAACTTGAGATTATTGAAGTGCTAAATAATTTGGAAAAAGAAATAAGTGATTTGAGAAAAGACGTTTTAAAGAAAGAAATGCTTTTAAATGAAATAAATACAATGTCAGAAGGAAAAAATAATTAATATTTCAAAATTCAATAATGAATGTATTTAATTATTGTTTATAAAAAATCGCTTTGATTTTACTACTATATGCGTTGCATGTAAAAAGTAATGATAATTATTTAATTTCCATATTTAGAGATTGGTTTCGACTGACTGTTAGTGAACTTTTTCTCACTATATTTTATAAAAAACACTAAATGGACTTTAGATTTTCAATTGTTCTTAGTTGAGTAAATTACATAACTCTTCTTATATGAAGGTGACATATAAATCACCAATCTATAACATAGATTTATTTATTTTTTTTGAAAAATATTGTTAAATAATATCAAAAAATATGTTATAATTATTGTAGCCGAATATCATTATGATATTCTTTTTTCTTTGGAGGTGTGTTATGGAGAAAAAAACGAGTCATTTAAATATGATACAAAGTATTATTACTAGAATGGGAAATAATTCTTTTGCTTTAAAAGGATGGACTGTTGGAATTATGATTGCTGTCTACGCATTTGTTGGGAATTCAAATGTTAAAGCTGTAATTGTGACTTTAATGCCATTAATTGTATTTTGGTTCATAGATACATATTACTTAATGCTAGAAAGAAAGTTTAGATGTTTGTACGATAATGTTAGAATAAAGGATGAAAAAGATATAGATTTCAGTATGAATTTAAACGACGTTAAAATAAATCTTAATGAAGTAAACAAATATGAATTTTTTAATATTTTCTTTTCAAAATCAGTTCTACCATTTTATCTTGTATGTATAGCTACAACATTGATAATATACTTCGTAAAATTTTAAAAGGAGGTGAGTTATGGGTAAAAAAATATTCGTATCTTATAAATATGCTGATAGTGATGTACGCAAAATTACAAATGATTATTTTCATACAGATACTGTGAGAGATTATGTTAATAAACTAGAAGAAAAAATTGGCAAGTCTGATATTTACAAGGGAGAAAGTGATGATAATGATTTATCACAATTAACTGATTATTCAATTTGGAACCAATTAAAGCAAAAGATTTTTGATAGTTCAATAACAATAGTATTAATCTCTCCAAATATGAAAACTTTATGGAAGGCTGAAAAAGATCAATGGATCCCCCAGGAAATATCATATTCTTTAAAAGAGATAACTCATAATGGGACACAAAAAAGTAAATCAAATGCATTAATTTATGTTATATTACCTGACAAATGCAATAGTTATGATTATTTTATACAGAAAAGCTATTGGAATAAGGAAACGTACCGATATGATAAAATATTTAGTATTATGAAGAATAATCTTAATAATTATAAATATGGCGGTGATATTAACTATGCAGTAATTGTTAAATGGGATACATTTTTAAGTAATTATAGTAACTATATAAATATGGCTATAAAGAAGCAAGAAAGTATATTTAATTATAATGTCTGCAAACAAATATAGATAATTGAACTTTATCAATGCTTTGAACTATCAAAATTATTGATAGTTTTTTTCTTTAATCATATTATTTATTAAGGAGATTTTTATGAAAGTTATTAATGAGAGTACAGTTGTTGTTTCTACGAGCAGTGAACTTAAGACTGCAATAGAGGAAAATAATGGGTATATTTATTTTTATTTTGATAATGATATTACGCTGGAGGCTGGTATTAAGATTCCAAGTAGTAAGATTAATGTTACCATAGATGGTACTTATGATGGTGTGAGACATACTTTTACAGATAAGAAGAGTCTTAGTGCTAGTGATACTATTTCAGTTAGTGCGGGCGTTCTTAATGTTAAGGCCTGCAATATGAATGTTGTTGGGTATAATTATTATGGTCTTATTTATGTACCTGATAGTTCTAGTTATAAGAGCGTAGTGGTTGAATACAATAATATTATTTATAATGGTCCGCAGATGGCGTTTAATCCTTATGGACTGACGAGGTTTATCGACTGTGACGTGACGATATCTGATGGAGAGTTAGTAGTTGGTAATGAGGTGGCAGAATGTAATAGAATAGAAATTGGTGGGATATCTAATATCGTTCATAATTCTAAGAGTAATTCAGCTTTTTGGTTTAGGAATAGTGAGCCCTCTCTTTCTATTTTGAGTGGGGCAGTAGTGCATTTTACTTCGGTGAATAGGGAACTTATTTATGGTACTAATAGTTTATCTTTTTCTATTTTGAGTAATGGGTATTTTTCTGTGACTACGCATAATGGTATGGCTTATGGTAGTTTTGGGACAGGTACTACGAATATTGCGGCGAATGGGGAGTTTATTTTAAAACAGACTGGTACTAATGGTAGTTATGCTACTTGGAATAGTACGGGAGTTATTACTTTAAATGATAATGCTTCTTTATCTATTATTAATAATTATAGTGGTATTGGTACTAGTAATTATAATATTTCTTTTAGTGGTAATGGCGGTCTTGTCTTGAATAATCCGAAGAGGTTGGTTTTATATAATGAGAAGGCTAATGTTATTTATACTAGTTCTAGTATTTCTTTTGACTTTACTTTTTCAAGGGTTAATTTATTTGATAAGGTAATTTCTATTGATAGTATTATTTCTACTTCAAATATGCCTTTGTATTCTTGGTATAAGGAGAAGGGTACTTCGAGTATTAAGGGTAAGTTTACTTCAAGCGGCTGTACAGTTGAGAGTCATGACTTTACAGAGGAGGAACTTAAGGAATTGCCGGCGATTAGTAATTTTGTTTTTGCAAATAAGAAGATTTTTTCGATAGGAGATTTTGCTTTTAGAGTTAATGCTCTTACAGATAGTGATGTTATAATGAGCGGAGTTACGGTTCCTGGGACCAGTATTTTGATTTCTTATAATGATGTTAATAGTGTAGCTTTAGCTGACAGTGATGGTAAGTTTAGTTATAGTTATGATAGTGCTTTGCCAATTGGGACAGTGATTACTTTTAATGCTAAACTTAGTGATGATGTTATTTATCATACGAAGGTTATTCAGATTGTTTATAGTGGAGAGATTGTTTTGGATAGTGCTAGTAGTGTCGTTACTTTTAAGTTGGTACCGATTAGTGATAGTCCAATTATTTGTCCGAGGGATAGCGTACTTAATGTTATTGTTACGGATTCTAGAGTTAATAGTAGTGATTGGAAATTATCCGCTAGTGTTAAAGGGAATATTGTATCAAATATGGGAGAGGTGTTTGAGGGAGTACTTGTCTATAGAGATAGTAGTGGTAATGTTTATCCTTTGGGGGCTAGTCCTACTCTTGTTTATACGGGAAGTGGTAATGATGGTAATGAGAAGGTTACGACAGTTTCTTGGAATGATAATGAAGGTATTTTACTTAGGATTGATGGGAAAGTTATTTGTAATAGAGAATATACAGCGAGTATTGTATGGAGTATTGAAGAGTAAATATATAGAATATAAGAAAACTACCATTTGGTTGGTAGTCTTTTTGTTTGGTTATTTTTTACTTACTTCAAATGTTATGGTCTTTTTACTTTGGGCTGCTATGTCAGGCACAGTTATTGTTAGTTTACCAGTATCTTCTTCATATGTATACTGTGATTCTTCAAGTACAGTATCATCTACTTTTATAGTTCCCGCTACTAGGGTTATTAGAGTTGGATCTAAAATATCTGTTATTACAGGACTTGTGTATGCTTTGGTAGTTTCATTATTTATTTCTACTGTGTAGGTTAGATTTCCTTCGGTCCATATTGGTTTATCTGCTGATTTGGTTACAGTAAGACCCTCTAGTATTGTTACGACAATGGCTGTTGTAGATATTTCAGTTGGAATACTATTATATTCTCCTAGTACGGTAGCGGTATTTGTTAATTCTGTTTCCATTTTTACCTCCTGATTAAGTATATGTTTTTCTAGTGGATATATGTTTTGTTTTTTTTGTTTACTATAGGCTTAGTTATTATTAGTCTTGTTAGCGCTATTTGGAGACTGTTGGGTTCTTTAAAAACAGCTTATTTATAGTATTTTTTTAAGTTTTATGTTATAATAACATTCAGCTATTTAAAGGAGGAATTTTATATGTTAAATAAGAATGATATAAGTGTTTTATTATCAAGTATGACAGATGATATGTATTCTAATATTAAAAAAATTAAAAGTACATTTGGAAGAATAGATTATACTGACGAAGATAATCAAACTATATTACATATTTTAGTAGATAATAAGTATGATGAAGCAAAATGTTTTTTAGCTATTAAATCATTATTACAAAATGGATTAAGTCCAAATTTAGAATCAGATTATAATTATAATTTTATTCAAACTGCTTTATATACTGGATATAGTGAAGAATTTATTTTAAATATTATTAATGAAGCATTAAAATACAATTTAAATGTTAATCATGTTGATAGTGATGAAGATACTATTATGCATACCGCTATATACAGTGATGATTATTTGGGTGGAGTTGAAAGAATTTATGATTTATTATCCTCTAATGGATATGATTCTACTAGTGTTTGTTCAGAAGGCAGAAATTTACTTGAGGCAATGATTTTTCAGAAACAATATTCTGAAGAACAAATAGAAAGTTTTAGAAAAAAATTCGAGAAAAGAAATTCTAATGTTAAACATAATGATCAATCTAAAGAAATTTCTGTTTTCCCTAGTAATGTACCAGTAAAAAGAAAAATAATGCCTTTAACATTATCTGATAAAGATATTTTAGAACTTGAAAAATATGGAAAAGTATTAAATAAGAAAAATTATATATTTGCACCAACTATTGGAAGAGAAAAAGAATTAAAGAATATTATGGTAACTTTAGCTCAAGATAAAAAAAGACCATTAATAGTAGGAGAATCGGGAGTTGGTAAAACTGCAATAGTAGATGAACTTGTTTATAGAATAGAAACGAGACAAGTGCCAAATTTTTTACAAGGGAAAATTATTTTAGATGTTAATCCAAGTGATGTAGTTGCAGGTTGTCAATATGTTGGAATGTTTGAAGATAATATGACTAAGTTAATTAAATTATGTGAAGAATTAGATATAATAGTTTTCATTGACGAGATTCATACAATATATGGTAATGGTATTGGCTCCGCTGAAAATAAGACTAATGATATGGCTTCTATGCTAAAATATTATGTAGATAGAACTAATTTAAAAGTAATTGGAACAACAACTGAAAAAGAATATCAAGAGTTTTTTAGTGGTGATGCTTTAAAAAGAAGATTTGAAAAAATTATTGTTAAAGAACCTACTTCAGATATTTTATATCAAATAATGAATAAAGTAATTGGAGATTATTGTGTAAAAAATGGAATATTTTTTGAAAATGAAAATATAAGAATTCAAATAGTAAATATTATATTAAGTGCAACTGAAAAAAAATATAGAGTATATAATGATATGATTAATAATCCAGATTTAGCAATATCTATTGTTGATAAGGCATTTGCATTTGCAAAAGTTTATGATAGTCAATTTATTACAGTGGAACACTTTATTGAAGGATTTGAATGTTGTGGTAGCATTTATGAATCTGCAAAAGAACAGGCAATAGCGGCATTAAGAAATTTAAATACTTGTATGTCTAAACCAACACAAAGATTATTAAAAATGGATTTCAATAGATTTGAAAAATAAAAAAGGAAGTTGATAATATCATGCCAGAATTAATTAATAAGCAAATGGAAGTATTACTAGAAAAAATTAAAAAAGATGTTATGCCTCTAGTTAGTAAAGAAGACGAAGAACAAGCAATTAAAGATTGCGATGAATATATTAAAACTGGTAATAAGAGTATTAATGATATGACTCCTCGTGCTGTTTATTATATTATTAGTAGATTATCAGAAGAAAAGCAAATAACATTTTTTAAAGAAAATATTAAATATATTAAAGAACATGATGAAGAAATATTTTTATTTACAACGGTTTCTCCTAAGGCTTTATCGTATTTTCTTTCCTTTAATGTTTTAAAAGAATTAAAAAATATTGATATTGATATATTTAAAAAAATTATAAGTAAAAATTATGAAAAATTATTTCATGGTTTTTCTCATGAGGATTATTATAGTTTTTATACAGAATTTTATGACGAACTAATAGAAGTAGAGAATAGGGAATTTATTTATGGATTATATTTTCATAATAGATGTTGTTATGATGCTCTTGGTGTAAATAATATAAGTAATGTAAATAATGTTTTTGAACAGCAAATGATTTATAATAAAGAATTTATGAATTATATTTTAGACAAATATGTAGATAAAATTAATGATTTTACGCCAAGAGAGCTTTTAACATTTATAGAATATATTGATGATATAGAGGTGTATAGTGATTTTGTAATTAATCATTATGATAAATTGAATGCAGCTTTCAATGATATTGACGAATATGATTTAGAAGACTATTTAAGTGAAACTAATGAATTAAAACAAGAACTTTTAATATCTAATTTTTTTGAAAACATAATTAAGAAACATGATATAAAGAGAGCAATATATAAAGTTAAACCAAATATAATTATAAGTTTATATAATAAAAATAAAGAAGTATTTAATGTATTAACTTTAAGTGATTGGATTAAGATCTGCTCTAAAACAAGTACTTTTAATGATGATTTTAAAAATATATTAGATACTTTTGAAATAAGTAATATAGAGGAATTATTTGATACGAGTTTTTATACCTCATATTTTCATAAAGAATCTGTATCTGCACTTAGATATATTGAAACAAAGTATAGAAATAATATTAAAAATAAAGGTATATTAAAAGAAATAGATATGACTACTTCTATATTTTCAGAAAAGTATTTAAATAATTTAAGTGAACTTAAGGAGATGTTACTAAATAGTACTATTTCAAAAAACAGTGAAAGTTATAAACAACACTTAGCAAATTTTATATTATTCTTAAAAAATCAAAATATTATAAATAATATAGAAAATAATAATTTTAAAGAAATTGAAAAATTATTTTATAGAGTTGTCATGGGAAAATCCATTACGATACTATATGAGTTATCTAGTATTGAGGAAATAACTATATTTAATAGATTAGGGCAAGTCGATTTTAAAGTAGAAGATTTTACAGTGGAACAGCTTGAAAACTATAATGTAAAGCAGCATAAACAATTATGTAAAAAATATGAAAAAAGTAATCTGCATTTTTGGGGTTATAAACAGTTGATTTTAAAATTAATGTTAATGGTTGGCTTTAATAATGCAAGAGCTTTATTAGAAATAGATAACACATTACCTGTATTGGAACATTTGACTGGGAATGTTGATGTTAAATCTGTTGTGTTAGATGAAAATGGTAATCCAATATTGAATATTAAATTAATGAATTTATTATTTAATGATAAATGTTATTCCAAAATGAAGGGAATGTTATCTAACAAAGATAGTGATTTATATAAATATTTTCCAAGGCTATTTAATGAATGGGACATTATAGTTATGAATAAAAAAGATAAATCATTAAAAGTAATAATTGATTTTTTGAAAAGTGATGAAATATCATTAGTACCTAAATATTATCGTTTAGATGGATTATTTAAATTTATTGGCTGCAGTAATAGAAATGTAAGTGAAACTTTATTATTACATGATCAAATGTTAACTAGAATAGGCTCTACGATACCAAGGATTGAAGGAACTAAAAATGACTACTATTACGAGATATTAAGATTAGACGATATGGAAGCTTTAACTGTAGGTAATAAGACCAATTGTTGTTTTACTGTATTAGGTGCTGGATATTCTTGTTTAAAACATGCTTTAACAAGTAATAATGGTAGAATATTGGTGGTTAGAAAGGACAATGAAATTTTAGCACATAGTTGGATTTGGCGAAATGGTGATTTATTATGTTTAGATAATATTGAAATTTCTAAAAAAATAAATTCAGTAGATTTTTTTGATATATATTTACAAGCAGCAGATGAATTAATAAAAACTTCATATCAATCAGAAGGAATGAATGGCTGTATCAAAAATATAACTATTGGATTTACAAATTTTGATAAACAAATAAAAGGTATTGAACAATATCCTTGCTTAATAGCGAAAATTTGTGATCTTGATAACAAAAATTTTGAAAGTAGATTAGGAGTTAATAGAAAATTCATTGATGTTTTACCGCAACCTATTGAAGAGGTTAAATATTCGGATTCAAAAAATGTTCAATATTTAATTAGGGGGAATGGAATATTTAATTTGGGTCAAATCTATTTTACATATCAAGATGAAAGAAACGATATTATGCATTATTTAGAAAATGAATCTTATGAAGATAATTATATAAAGATTATGAATAAGAAGATTAATGCTTTAAGATATGTAAAAGCAGAAAAAGATAACACTTTAAACGCATTTAAAGTAATCGATGTAAGAGATTTGAAAGAGGTTTATTGTAATGATGATTGGTATATCTTGGTTTATGTAAATGGTACTATTGAAACTTTTAATAATTCTTTAGATAAAAGAGCTAATGATGAAATGAATTCGATTTCTTTTAAACAGATAAAAACTTTAATGAAGATATTTTAAAAAGATACTGATAATTATAATTGGTATCTTTTTGCTATTTTATAAATAGTTTACTTTCTTCGGTTGATTTCACATTATACTCAGTAAAGAAAGCATTAAATGATGCTTGGATTTTCAATGAGGCGAGTGTTATAAATATATACAACTTCTCATTTAATGGCTATTTGATAGCAAAATAGCATTCTTTAGCAAATTTTATCATAAATTTAGAATTATGTATCAGGAAATGTTAAATTTTATGATAAAATATTGTTGGATGGTGATCGTATGACAGTATTAAAACCAAGTGTAAGAGGAGCATTTTCAGATAGAAATGGAATCTCAAAAATTAATACAACTATACAAAAGAATGATTTAGATCAAAGAACTAGAAATAGTATTATAAATCTATTTGATTATATGATAGGTAAATGCGATTCTAGTTATAAATTAGAAATTTTGTATTCATATATTTATAGCCATATTTTTTGTGTTACAAAAGATGAAATGCCACGCTACGATTGTCAAAGAAGGGATCAAATTGTTGATGGAATAAAGAAAGAATGGAGTTATGATGATATTTTTACCTTTTTAGAAGCATTCCTTGATTGGTATAGTAAATTTATGTGTGACTACGATGTATATGATATGTTTAATGATTTATTTAAAAAAGAATGTGTTGGTTATAGGTTTATCGATGGAAAAATAACTGATATCGTAGATGAGGTGGAAATGAATGAAATTGAGACGGCATTGGATAACAAATTTTCAGCTTGTAAAAAGTGTATAACTAAAGCTTTGAATCTATTGTATGATAGAGAAAATCCTGATTATTCTAATTCAGTAAAAGAGTCAATTTCCGCTATTGAATCAATGTGTAATATTATTTTGGGAACGGATAATTCTACATTAGGTGATGCTTTAAATAAGCTCGAAAAACATGGTATAAAAATACATGGAGCTATGAAAAGCGCATTTTCTTCACTTTATGGATACACATCTGATAAGAGCGGAATAAGACATAATTGTGGTATTGATGAAAATACTACATTTGAAGAAGCAAAATATATGTTGGTTGCTTGTTCAGCATTTTTAAATTATTTGGTGCAAATTTATGATAACTTGCAATTACGATAAGTTTATGGTAGTATAATAATATATAAAATAATTAGAGGAGGTTTTTTATATGGAAAATAAAAAATACGTAGTGTGTAGAGATGACATTTATGTTGGTGAAGTTGTAAGAACAAACAGTGTATATCGTTATGATGGCGATCGTAACATCTTTAGAACTAAACCAGGACAATTGAATACTGATTGCTGGAGACCTTATAGGAGTATGTTGTTTGTACCAAATGAAAATAAATTATCTAATGATTTATTATATAGGTCTCCAAATTATCCTATACTTAATGTTACAGATGATAAAACATGCTTAAATTTAGGAGAAAATAGTGTAGTAATAAAAGATGCTTGTAATTTGGCGGCACTTCTTGAATATTTTGGATATCAAAAAGATTTAACGTTTGAAGATATTATGAAAATTCGTAAAACTTTCTTTACAGGAAGATTTGCGAAAGATAATTGTCAATTATTTGGCTATAAAGAAACAATGGCTGAGGATTTAACATTTTATGTTAATGGTGCAAAAGTAACTAATCCTAGAGAATTGGAATATAGGAGAAGACAATTTAGAGCAGACCAACGAGCTGGACATAGAATGTTTTCACGCATAAGTACAAGTCAACTTCCTATAGAATATTTTGATGTTTTAGATGTGATGGGAGATAATATATTCGCATTTGTTCCTGATAAACAAGAAGGCCCAGTAAAAAGATTAAAAAAATTTTAAATCAAAAGATGATTAAAGGTATTATGAACTGAACTCCAAAAGTTGGACAATTTATAAATAGTTTCTAATTAGAGGATTATAACCTATAATTTACGGGTGACAATCCTTTTAATCTATTCATGAAAAACTATTACAGGACACATTAAGAACAAAATCGAAAATGTAGAAATAGAATAGAGTATATAAATCATGTTTCCTTTTATTTGTAATTCATAGGAATTTCAAATAAGTATTAGTTATGTGTGTTTTGGAGTAAAAATTATTATGTAAAACTAATGTAAACTATATAGCAAATTAATTATTACTTTGATATAATGATGTTGCATTGATTGACTTACCGAGAGTTGATGCTTAAAATTAGAGACGATAATTTATATTTTTAGGTAAGAAAAATATATCTATTCGAGTGTACTTTTAATAGTATACTCTTTTATTATTTTGAGGAGGTATAAAAATGAATAATGGATTTCAAAATGAACGTGATTTTGTAGAGTTATTTAATAATAAGTATTTGTATGAACTTGATGATAGGTCTATAGTTTTTTTAAAGGAACTATTTGGTGAAGTAATTGATAATAAGGAAATTATTGCCTGCTGGAAGAATAAGATGGTTCAAAAAGCTGATATTTTTATTAAGTATAAAAACTATGTTAAAAGTGTTAGTTTGTATCAAAAAAATGCTGATTTATATGGTAAAATATTATTAGGACGTGATTTTATGATAAAAAATTTTGTTGAGCCAGAATTTAATAAAAAGGGATTTACTTGTTTTAAGTGTGGTATGTATTAAAATCATGATTGAGATAAAACACATATCAATTATACTACTGGAAAAACAAGTAGTTATAAACAGGGAGATGATATAAGATATTTATCAGTATGTAGATGTCAACAATGTGGATTTATTAGTTATTGGATAGAAGGTCAATTATTATGGCCATTAAAATCAAATGTTGATTTACCACTTGATGAAATGCCAGATGATATAAAAGAACTTTATAATGAAGCTCGCAATATATTTTATTTATCGCCTAAGGGAGCTTGTGCAATATTAAGGTTGGGATTACAAAAATTATGTAATCGATTAGCAGAAAAAGAAGAAGATTGTAAAATAGATGATGCTATAAAAGACCTAGTAGCAAATGGTTTACCTAGTTCTTTGCAAAAATCTATGGATGCAATAAGAGTTATAGGAAATGAGGCAGTTCATCCAGGGCAAATAAATGTAGATGATAATAAAGAGATAGCGAGTGCATTATTTAAACTAATGAATATAATAGTTGAAAAAATGGTAATTGAACCTAGGGAAATAGATGAAATCTATAATATATTACCTAAGAATAAAGTAGAGGGTATTAATAAAAGAGATGCTAAAAATAAGACAAGTGTAAAAGAAACTGTTTAAATTGAATTGTTTATTCTGTGAATTAGTATTAATTGAAAAAATATGCTATAATTATATTAGGAGGTTGTTTTATGAATTTAGAAAATGAAATTATTGAAATGTGTGAAAAAATAGACACTAATGAATTGTTAAAGATATTGAGTAATCTTGAACAATTAAAGGAACAATTAGCGGATTGAGGGGTGAATGATATGAATGAAAATTATAATAATGATGCAAATAACAATGGTAGAAATTTATACGCCTTATTAACTAGTTTAGAACAGCAAGTTAGTACACTTAAGGAACAATATGGTGATACAAGTACACTTTCGCCAGAAGAATTCGATACATATATATCTAAAAAAGCAAGTTTAATTCAAAAAATTGACCTTGTTGAAAAATGTATAAAGATTGGAATAATAAAGAAGGTTGATTCAATGAGTATTGATGAATTACAAAATATTGCATTACAATCACTAAGTATTGTTTCGGAAGGTATTAACCCAGATGAATTTATATCTGAATATAATAGATTAAATCAATATGTTAAAGAATATCAAGAAGATTTGCAAAGAAGAAGAAGTATTCTTGAAGAACTTACATTTATTGTTGAAGGACCATTAGATGTATTGGTAGATAAAAATGGAAAACCTAGATCTGATTTTATAGTTTCAGAAGATGACGCCAAATTATTGAAAAAGCAAGCTAAAATGAGTAGAAAATTTGGAAATAGAAGGATAGAAGTTAAGGTTCCTATGTATTATTTTTCTGACGAAGAACTTGATGGAATGGGATATAAAAAGGCAGGAAATTTACTATTAAAAGGTTTAGCAGTTAAAACACCGGATGATTATGTTTTAAAAGAAGGAGAACCATATCCTGAAAATCCATTTCAACATTTTACAATAACTAGTACTGCAGAAGCATCAAGAAAATTATCATCAAGATATAGTATATATGATGCAAGAGAAGCTCAACAAGATATAAGTAGAATGCAAGTAGTTTTACCAGAAATACAATTGAAGAAAAGATTGCTAACTGATAAAAATTATTTAAAAGAATATGTAAAAAAATTATTAGTAGATCCTTATTTTGTTGAACAGTATATAAGTTCTGTTGGAAAAATAAATGATGCTTCTATAGAAATGCAATATTTATATTCACATGAAATTACTAATCTTTCTGAACAAGATTTTGCTAATTTAATGGAAATAATAGAATCAACGTCAATTGAAAATTTACAAAAAATGTTTGATAGTCCAGAAAAAATAGATATGTATATAACTTTAATAAATGAAATTAAAAGGAAAATAACTCGTAAATTTCCAGGAATTTGGTTAAAGCCAGAAAACACTACGGATGAAATCAATGAAATTATTAATTCTGATTCAAATACTTTTAGAGCTAAATTTCCAGTAGGTTGTCAGGTTTATCCAGAATTTATTACTGAACAAGATTTACAATTATTAGAGCAAAATAAAACTATTATAAAAGAGGTTAACGGTGTTAATATACCATTTAAATTAGCAGTAAGTAGATACAAAGAAACTAGTTTTTATTATGATGAAGTAAGACAACAAAGACCAGAATTTGCAGAAAAATTACACGAGGTAATTGGTGAATATAGAAAAGCAATTAGTATTGATTATCCAAAACAATTAGAAAAAATTGCTGAATGTAATAGAAAATTAGAAGCACTTGAAAGACTAAAATCAGAATATGGTCAACCAAGTATGCAAGAATCTACATTACATGCAAAACCAAGACATTAAAAAGATGATTATAAGTATTAACGTTTATAATCATCTTTTTCTTTTGTTATATAATCTCTAGAACTATTAATAGGTTTAGAAAAACTTATTAATTCTTTATAATCGTCTTCATCTAAACCGCTATGTTCATATAAATCACGAGTAAGTTGAACATATTTGTCTTTATCTTTATGGTCTATAAGTTTAGTAATAATAAAATGTTTTATAAAATAAAATTTGTCTTTTAATTTTTCTAGAAGAGACTTTAAACTGATATTTTCTTTCTTAAGTTTAGATAATTCTTCGTCTTTTTGCTTAATATTTTTTATTAAACTATCAACTTTTAGAGATAAATCTTCGTTATTTTATTTTAACGATTTTAATTTATCACGATTACTTAATAATTCAGTTTCCACTTCTTTTAGGGTAGTTGTTAGTTCTGCAACACTTTGATATTCGGCAATATTTTTATCAACTAAATGGATAAATGCAATCATTTTATCTCTATTAACAACTTTTAATACTAGTTCACTTTTTACAAAACCTTTTGATTTTAAATTATCTAATATTTCTTCAATTTCTTTAGTTTTATTAGATAAATTATTGTTCTTTTCTTCAATTAATTTCAGATTTATCCTGATGTATTTCAATGTTATCTTTTATTTGCTGATAGTTATCCATTTCGGTTATATGATAATCTTTGTTTCTACCTTTTAATTTTGGTTTCGATTTATAATTGGTGTTATATTCTTTATTAAAAGATTCAATAGAACGGTTAGATTTACCAACTTGTTTGCTCATTCCATACTAACTCTCATTATTATATTCTTCTAAACTAAATACACCAATTAACATAAGCTTGTTTAATTCTATCCAGTTTATCTTTCTGTTGTTTCAATTCTTTTTCTAATTCTTCAATAGGATTTTCTATTTTTTGTTTCATCATTGGCAAAAAAAATTGATTAACTACTGAATCGTACTCAACAATATCATTTATAAATTCGCTTATATATTTTTCTATAATATCTTCTTTAATAGTACATTTACAATCATGACAATAGTAGTAATAATAAACAATACCATTTTTCTTTTTAGTAACTTTACCACTAGGTATTCTATTACATTTAGGACACTTAACTTTTTGTAAGAAAAGGTAAGTTAAAGTTCTTTGATAACTTTTAGCATTTCTTTTCTTTTGGCATTGAGCTTCTTTCCATAATTCTTTTGATACTATTGGCTCAACAATATCGTGATAATATCTAGGTTTTTTTCTATGAACAAAATCTTCTTTATAAACTTCATTTTGTAAAATAGTAAATATAGTTGAATCTCTCCAATTTTCTTTACCCAAAACATTTTCTTTATTGTAAATATTTGCTATTCCTTGATGACTTTTTCCTTCTAAATATAAATCAAATACTCTTACTACAATATCTTTTGTAAGTGGATTGGGAACTAATTTTTTATTTTCTCTTTTATAGCCTAGTGTAGTCCTGCTTGGTTGGTAAATGTCCTTGTTTAATAGCGCCTGCTAATCCGACTTTAGTTCTTTCAGAACATTTTTCTATTTCATTTTGACTTACGCTAGTCATAATTCTCATAACCATTCTACTATTTGAAGTAGTAGTATTAGATTCATCAGCTAGACAATCAATATCACAATCTAAATCATTAACTATTTTCATTAATTTTTCAATATCATAAACACTTCTAGTAAGTCTATCAAGTTATTTCTTATGTCCTCAAGCATTTCTTGATATGCTGGTCGTTTATCACTTTTAGAACTTATTCCAGCATCTTTATAAATTTTAAATATTTCATATCGTTTAAACTTACAAAACTCTCTTAATCTTTCTTCTTGTTCTCCTAAGGAAAAGCCTTTACGAGCTTGATCTTCTGTACTAACGCTTATATAAATACCTGCTATTTTTTATCTTCATTCATATTTTTAAATATCTCCTTTCGTATGTTTGGCATTTTAAACTTCATTTTGCAACCTAAAATCTATGACTTTCACTTGTTTAGCACTTTAAAGTCAATTTTACGAAGTCTAATACTTAAAAAAATTTAATGACTATTTATATAAGCTTCTAAATCTTTAAGTGATATTTTATTTTTAAAGGTATTTACATAAACATCATCACATTCATCAAACATTAGGTATTTGTTATTCTTAATAACAATGATATGTGGCATAACATAAGCAACATTTGTACCTGTTATATTTTAATTGAGCCATTATTTATAATTGGAGTAGTATTAGTAAATCTTTCAATCATCTCAATTTTTCTTTTTAGTTTATCATTTATTTTTAATTCTTTTGTTTCTATATTTAACATAAAATCAACTTCTTTACATAACAAAAAAACTAACTATTTCTAGTTAGCATCTATTACTCTCAGAAGTTAATTTCCGAGTTTCCTATCAATTTGGAGCCAATGTCGTAGGTATCTACAACTTTTTTCCAATATACGAATTGATACATAAATATCAATCACTAATAATATTTTAACACAAATTTTCTTATCTGTACCATGAATTTGTAAATTTCATGGTAAAATAATATATAGAAGTGATTATTATGTTAAAAATATTAAATACTATTAATTTAGGTAAAGATACAGAAAATAATTTTAAAGAAAGTAAATCAACAACTATTATAAAATGGTTTATGGAAAAAATAACAAGATAAAAGTTAGAACAAATGAAACTGATAAAATTCCTAATTTAGATGGAAAACTAATGATCCTAGATAGCAATTCAATAGAAAGAATTACTGTTGAAATATAAATTGAAACTTTGCTCTTTAATTATCTAAAATATATGTAGTAATAAGCTACTAACTGATGTAGATATATCACAAAAACACATAATTTTGACATTAAGAGTGTAAAATAATTGTAAAAATTCAAAAAAACACATTATTAGATGGTATAATATTATATAGAAACAATAGTAAAATTCTAATTTAAGGAAAAAATTTAAATTATAAATTAAATAACAAATTTGATAATATTTAAAAGTAGATAAAATTCCAATGACTGGTAAAGAGGTGAAAATAGTAATGAAAACTATTTATTCAATTAGACATTCTGCTCCTTTTGTGGAAATAGATAATTATCAAAATTATCAAGATATACTATGGTCTGAGTATAATAAAAATATGATACTGTCATCACAAGGAGAAGAAAAGCAAAATTGTTGTGTAATATTGAGGAGTTAAAAACTATTAATGAGATTTATGCAAGAATTCGTCGAGAGCAATTGCAACTGCAAAATATCTTGCAGAAAGTAATAATTTAAAAATAAAGCTAGATGATAGAATAAACGAAAGAAAATTTGGGGTTAAATACTTAAAAGATTTACCTGCTAAATTTAATAAATTATCATTTGATGACAAAACATTTAAAGTAGGAAATGGTGAATCTTTAAATGATGAAATCTTTTATAAATGATTTATTAAATAAAGATATTAAAAAAATTGTAATAGTAATGCATGGAATTATTTTATTATCATATTTAAAAACTATATGTGATTATTTTGAATTTGATGGAAAAAGTTTTAACATCAAATTCAATAATCATACCATTTTAAATGGAACACCTAAAAATCCGAGTATTTATAAAATTGAGTTTGATAATAATAAAAAAGTTATTAACATTAGTAATTTAAACTAAAAAATTAAGAAAGAGGTATATATGGAAAATTTAGATAAGGAACTTGAATTAATAAAGAAATATAATTCATATTTGTATGATGATGTAATAAATAATATTAATTATTTAATTCAAAATGATAATTATTCTCTTTTTTTAAAGTGTTATCAAATCTTTAAAGAAAATAATAAAGAAACTATGAGATGGGAAAAATCGTTTGAATTAATTTTAAATGGTTTTGTAAACGGTGAGTATGTTGAATTATTAAATAATTTAAAAGAAAAAGAATTATCGGAAGTAGATATAGAACGTTTGGGAATTTTAATTTCTAATAAGAATAATACATATAATTTAGAAGATCTTTATGATTTTGAGTCATTTTCACAAATCAAATATAACTCACTAAAAACAGTTTTACAAGATTTTAAATTTGGGAAAAGTCTTAATGAAATAAAGCAAAATAATTCTTGCGTTTCAAGGAATGTTACAAGTAATTTAGAACTTTTAAAAGATTTAATTTTTCAAAAAACATACAATATGAATTATGAGCAAGTTTGTATGCTACTTAGCACTTATGGGAATAACATTAAGGCAATAAAAGGTATTGATTCAAATTTAATAGAAATGTTGGAAAATTTAAATAAAATTAACTCTATTAATGATATAAATATATTGAAAGATATGTTTGACAATGTTAGATTAAGCGATTTAGACTTTAATTATTCAATTATTGATCAAAGTTTATCAGCAAGTTTTCAAAGTATATATTCTCAAACACAGTATAAACCATCAGAAAAAACGTTTAAGGGGTATATGCAAAATGGAATACCATTATTTGAAATTGATTCAGAGTTTTTCATGAATGTTTATTCTTTAGGTGGTGTTTTTGAAACACAAACACAAAATTATTTAAAAGATTGGCAAGAAAGAAATGATTTATTTATTTCGACAAGTTATATTGGAAATAGAAATATGAATACATGTCCTATTAAAAATGTTTGTTATGGTTTTTCTTCCTTTTTGTCAAATGACATACTTGATGCAGGACCAACTAATTTGCAAATTTCTGATGTTATAAGTCCATTAAATCCGCAATCTAATCACAAAAATATAAACATAAATAAAGTTAAATATTTTATGCCACAAGAATTTTTGAGTGAAAGTAACAAATCTCAAGAAGTTAGTGAAGATGGTTATAAGTGGAATGAAATAGGATATAGAAGATTTGACGAAAATGGAAATAGGATTATGCCTAATTATATTGTTTATTTTTCTGATGGTGATATAAATCCAAATGATATTGTATGGAAAAATTCTATTAATGCTGCTGAACAATTTAAAATACCTATTGTTGTAGTAAATAAGAAAAAAATCATAGAATACAATTCTCAACATAGTATGAAAGAATTTGTGCCACAACAAAAAATATTTATTAATAATAGCGGATTATCTAGTTCTAATACTGATATTAATCGTTTGTTTAATTTATATGTGGTTCCTACTAATATATTTCAAAGTGATGAATGGGAAGTTATAAAGGAAAGATATGATTACGATGATTTAGAACCTGAAAGAAAAAGATTTATTGAAGAAGAATATATTGAATATTGTAAAAGAAAAAATGGAAATTATGAGTCAGTAGAAAATTTTGAAAATGTTGAAAAATTTGATAGAGGAATAAAAAGATAATTATTAAAATCATTTTAAAATGTAATAAATTGATTCTGTAAATAAAAAAAGATGATCATTAACGCTTGTGATTATCTTTTTACTTTAAATTAAATTTCAATATCATAATCATCTTTTTCTTTGACTGAATCGTGTTCTTTACTGAATTTATAAGTTTCATTTAATTCTTTAATTGTATCATCTTCAATAACACCATGCTCATATAAATCTTTTGAAAATTCACGATATTTATCTCTATCTTTTCTATTAAATAATCTGTTTTTTATAAATTGAATCAGTCTTATAAACTTATTTTTAAAATAGTTAAGTTCTGCAAATAAAGAATTATTTTCTTCTTTTAATTCGTCAATTTCATTATCTTTTAACTTATTTTTTTCAGTAAGACTTTTAACTCTTAATTCCAATGCCTCATTATTTTCGGTAAGTATTTTTATTTTCATATTATTTTCTTTAATATTAGAGTCAACATTGGTAAGTGTTGTTGATAATTTTTGAATATTCTTATATTCTTTATTCGTATTTTCTACTTGGCTGATAAAACTATTGATTTTATCTTTGCATTCTTGCTTTATAACATACTTATCTTTTCTACCAAATGCTAATTTTAAATTATTAACAGTCTCTTTTGTTTCTTTTGCATTATTATCTAGCAAGTCAGATTGTTGTTTGGCTTTATTTAAACTTTCTTGATTTTTTTCAAGTTGTTCTTTCATTTCTAAATAATTGTCCATTTCAGTAATATGATAATCGTGATTTCTACCTTTTTTCTTACCTTTTAAAGTGTTAGTTAGATTATATTCTTTATTAAAAGATTCAATACATAAGGTGCGCATTTTATCTTGTAATTTTCTTAAGCTTTCTTTTGTAAATACATCTGATTTACCAACTTGTTTTTTCATACCATTTTTATTATTAAATTTTATAGGAACACCTACTATATGCAAGTGTGGACTTGTTTCATCATAATGAATAATAGCACTTGCTATCTTAAAAGTAGGTAATATAATTTTTAAATCTTCAATTTGCTTTTTATAAACATTTGTCATTCTTCTTTTAAAATTATCATCTTTTGTATCCCAATACTTTTTATCTCCAAGTTCAATTATTATTTCACAGGTTAAATCATTTTTCTCATTATTACTTATATGAGCAAAATAATCTTTGATTTTTCTATCATCTCTTATTTGCTTTGATTTAATATCTTCTTTAAGTCTTTCGAATTCAGGTCTATAATTGCCTGTTTTAGCACTTATACCAGCATCAGTATAATAATCTTTAATAACAAAGCCTTTGAATTTACAATATGCTTCTAATCTTTCCTTTTGTTCTGGTAAACTAAAATCTTCTCACGCTTGATCTTCAGTTGATACTCTCATATAAAGACCACAAACTTTTTTTATATCATCCAATTAACATCCTCTCCTTTACTAAAAAAGAGCAAAGCAGTACAACTAGGCTTATTTGTACTACTTCGCCCATAAATAAATCAGATATAAGTTTTTCTAATCTAATTATAAACTATTTAGGGCAAATTTACTAGTTGGTATGCTTTAAATAATCTTCTAATTCATTGATTTTAATTTTATTGCCAAAGTTTTTGATATAAACATCATTAGAATAATTAAAAACAAGAAACATTATATTATTGATAATTACTTTGTGAGGTTCAACATAAGCCAAATTAGATTTATCAATTTTTCTAATACTTCCATTTATAAATGTAGGAGTAGTATTACAAAAATCACAAATAAATTCTAATTTCTTTTTAAGTGATTTATCAATAGGTATTTCTTGTTTGATAATATTAATCATAAACATCATCCTTTCTTTAAAATGATTTCTTTGTAAGATACAAAAAAATCAATCTTTCGATTGATACTATATATCAAGTTCAAACTAAATAGTTCGAACAGATTCGTCAATGGAGCAGATGAGGGGAGTCAAACCCCCGTCTCAGCCTTGGCAAGGCCGAATTCTAATCGTTGAACCACATCTGCAA
>CAKOXL010000018.1 GCA_934130105.1 uncultured Bacilli bacterium
ATTACTGCTTTTGGTACTGGTATTGGTGAATATTTTGATTTATCTAAACTTAGATACGATAAAATTATTATTATGACCGATGCCGATGTTGATGGTTCTCATATTAGAGTTTTACTTTTAACTTTATTTTATCGCTTTTTTAAGCCAATTGTAGAAGCAGGTCATGTTTATGCAGCACAACCTCCTCTTTATAGAATTATGCATGGTAAAACTAGAAAATATGTATTAAATGATGATGAACTTGCTGATTATCTTAACACCCTTCCTGAAAATGTGCGTTCTAAAGCTGAAATTGCTCGTATGAAAGGTTTAGGAGAGATGGACGCTGAAGAATTAAATGAAACTACTATGGATATTGAAAAAAGAGTATTAAGAAAGATTACAGTTGATGATTGTTTAGCAGCTGATGCGATATTTGAAAAATTAATGGGTGATGAAGTAGACCCTAGAAGAAAGTTTATAGAAGAAAATGCCGGTTATGTGCAAAATCTTGATATTTAGGGAGGCGTAGTATGGACAATAAAGATGATTTAAATGAATTATTAGCTAGAGCTAGTGAAGATAATAATCAAGATAGTGATAATAATTCTAGTATTAATAACGATGCTAATGATAATAGTTCTCAAGATGATATTGATAAGATAAAATCAAATAGTGATTTTAGTGGTTATTTTCACGAAAGAGATAGATTAGATCACAATAACATAGTAGATGAAGTTAAGACGTCTTTTATGGAATATTCTATGAGTGTTATTAAATCTCGTGCTTTACCTGATCTTAGAGATGGTTTAAAGCCTGTTCACAGACGAATTTTATGGTCTATGTATGAATCAGGTTATACACCAGATAAACCTCATAAGAAGAGCGCTAAAACGGTCGGAGAAGTTATGGGTAATTATCACCCACATGGAGATAGTTCTATTTATGAAGCTATGGTACGTTTAGCACAGGACTTTAATCAAAGATATATGTTAATTGATGGACATGGTAATTTTGGTAATATTGAGGGTGATGGCGCTGCAGCTATGCGTTATACTGAATCAAGACTTGCTAAAATATCACTAGAGTTATTAAGAGATATTAATAAAGATACAGTTGATATGGAAGATAACTTTGATGCAACGAGAAAGGAACCTGTTGTTTTACCTTCTAGATTTCCTAATGTACTTGTAAATGGTTCTATGGGAATTGCTGTTGGTATGGCTACTAATATTCCACCTCATAATTTAGGTGAGGTTATTGATGGATGTGTTGCTTATATAGATAATCCTGATATTGATACTATGGGATTAATGGAATATATTAAGGGACCTGATTTTCCAACTGGTGGTATCATTCTTGGTAATTCAGGTATTAAGAAAGCTTATGAAACTGGTAGGGGTTCTATTACGATTCGTAGTAAAGCTACTATTGAAGAACATGGTAATCATAGCTGTATTATAATTGATGAAGTACCTTATGGTGTTAATACTATGGAACTTAAGAATAAAGTTGCTGAGTTAGTACATACCAAAGTAATTGAGGGTATTTCAGATTATCATACTGATTTAAAAGATGGTATTAAGATTACAATTACCCTAAAGAAAGATGCAAATGCACAGGTAATTTTAAATCAGTTGTATAAACATACTAATTTCCAAATTTCTTATGGTATTATTTTCTTAGTATTAGATGGTCAAACACCTAGAACTTTAGGAATAAAGGATATTATTTCTAAGTATATAGATCATCAAAAAGAAGTAATTATTAGAAGAACTAGATATGATTTAGGAAAAGCAGAGGAAAGAGTACATATTTTAGAGGGATTACGTATTGCCCTTGATAATATTGATGAAGTTGTGCATATTATTAGAGCAGCTGAGAGTGACGATGAAGCTAGAAATAATTTAATGTCTAGATTTAGTTTAGATGAAATTCAGGCTAATAGTATTCTTGAAATGAGATTACGTCGTTTGACCGGTTTAGAGCGTGGAAAAGTAGAGGCTGAACTTAATGATTTACTTGTTAAAATAGCTGATTATAAGTCAATTTTAGCTTCTGAAGAAAGAGTGTTAAATATTATTAAGGAAGAAATGCTTGAAATTAAGCGTAAATATGGTGATGATAGAAGAACGAAGATTGATATGACAGCAATTGATTATATTGAAGATGAATCACTTATTCCTGTTGAAAACACATTAATTACATTAACTAATAAAGGTTATATTAAGCGTATGTTAGTAGATGAATATCGTACTCAAAATCGTGGTGGAGTAGGTATTAAGGGTATGTCTACTAATGAAGAGGATTTTGTTGAAAAAATGCTTAATATGGAAACACATGATTATATTTTATTCTTTAGCAATAAGGGAAAAGTATATAGAATGAAAGGTTACGAGATTCCAGAATTTAGCAGACAGAGTAAAGGTTTGCCAATAGTTAACTTATTACCTGTGGAAAAAGATGAAAAGATTAATTCAATTATTTCGCTTACTGCCAAGGAGCATGAATATAATTACTTATTCTTTATTACGAAGAATGGTATTGTTAAGAGAACTGATTTATCTGAATTTGATAATATTAGAAGCAGTGGAAAAATAGCTATTAGTTTAAAAGATGACGATGAATTAATTGCTGTACGTAAAACAACTGGGGAAAACGAAATTATTATTGGCGCATCTAATGGTAGAATGGTTCGATTTGTGGAAAACGAAGTTCGTATTATGGGTCGTACGGCATCTGGAGTTCGTGGTATTGACCTTGGTGGTGCAAAAGTTGTCGGCGGAGAAGTAATTGTTGATAACGAGCAAGTGTTGATTGTTACTGAAAAAGGTTATGGTAAGAAGACACCAATTGATGAGTATCGTTTAACTCATAGGGGTAGCAAAGGTGTTAAAGCATTAAATGTTACCGAAAAGAATGGTATGTTAGTATCATTAAAAGCTGTTACAGGCGAGGAAGATCTTGTAATTATTACTGATAGTGGTATTATTATGAGAATGTCTATGGAGCAAATTTCTACTTTAGGTAGGGCTACGCAAGGTGTTAGACTTATTAAGTTGAAAGACGATCAAAAAGTAGCTACTGTTTCTACAATAATAAGAGATGAAATTGATTCTGAAAATGATATTGATAATGTAATTAATGATAATGAAAGTGTATCTGAGTAGAGATACACTTTTTTTGTAAATAAATATTATCCACAATGTTTCACGTGAAACATTGTGGATTTAATTTGATATATTATTATTTGATAATTTAAGTTAAATTATTCTTTTGAATGGATAATTAGGTTGATGTTTATAAACAAAATTGTAGATTTAAAATTTAAAATAATCAGTTTATTCACTATTTTTATAAAATTATATTTAAAGTAGAGTAGTTTAATATAAAATTATTTCCCGGGAAATAATTTATCCACATGTTTCACGTGAAACATATAATCATACAATAAAAAATATTATTTGAATAACTAGTTTAGTATTTGTATCAAAATTTTGATTTAGTATCTTATTATTAAATTGGCATAGAATAATTCTTGCTCATGTATTGTGAATCTAAAAATTAATTTAATTTTAAGTTTTTTGCTGATTATAATTGTAAGTAATTAATGATTTTAATGTAGATAATAAATTATTAATGTTATTAAGTTATCTTATTAGTCTTTCTAATCGCATTTTGAAATAATAGATATTTAAAAAAATTAACAATAATAATTATGATATTCACAATGTTTCACGTGAAACATAAAATAAAATTATTCTTTTTTTATAGAAAGAAAATATTACTAATATTAAGATCCATTGACGATTTGGTTTTGAAATAATTTAAATTTTATTAAATATATACCTTTTTGCAGCAAAGGTATCTTTACTAATTAATAGGTTCTGTGAATTTAAATATTATACAGATTATTTCCCGGGAAATAATTTATCCACATGTTTCACGTGAAACATATATAATGCAGCAAAAAAAATTATGATGTCAGATATTGTATTAATATAATAAACTTGTGGTTTTAAAACGATTTTAGCGTTATTTAAAATAAATACAAAATAATTTCTTTTATTGATTGCTTTTTTTGATATTGATTAATATCAAATGAGATATTGCTATTACTCTGGTATTAATTTTTAATTGGTTATATCTAGAGACAACAATGTTACATTAGCTGTTTGTGACATTGCTTTATTGGCATTAATAAATTATTATAAATTATGTTCAAATAAAACATAAAAATAATATATTATCCACAATGTTTCACGTGAAACATTAAAAAAATTTGTTTTTAACAAAAATTTATAAATATACTGATATTAAAGCTTGTTGATTTCACTTTTTTGATTAATTATTTTTTTATTTATTAAATTAGCGGTTTTTTAAGTAATAAAAATCTTTAATAATTATTAATTTCTATGGATAATATTTATTTAAACATTTTTATTATTATTTCCCGGGAAATAATTTTATCCACATGTTTCACGTGAAACATAGCAAACATTATAAATCTATACAGTTTAAAATGTTTTCAAAAAAATGCAAAAATGATTGAAATTTCAAGCAAAATATCATATTATATATATGTGCAATAGGTATTGGTGTGAACCAGGTCAGGATTGGAAGATAGCAGCCTTGACATTTAATATCTATGTGCACTTTTTTTATGGTGATTTTATGAATAATGACGAAAAATTTATGAAAATTGCTTTATTGGAGGCAAAAAAGGCATATTTAAGAGATGAAATACCAGTTGGTGCGGTAATAGTTAAGAATGGTAAGATAATATCAAAAGGTTTTAACTTGAGAGAAAGTAAAAAAAATACCATTAAACATGCAGAGATAGTTGCAATCGAAAGGGCTTGTTCAAAAGTGAATAATTGGCGTTTAATTGATTGTACTATGTATGTAACAATGTATCCGTGTCCTATGTGTGCAAGTGCTATTAATCAAGCACGAATTTCTAAAGTTGTATGTGGCGCTATACCACAGTATGTTGATAAAGGTTTAATTAATAAAATAGTTAATGACAAATCTTATGGATTACCTGTGGAAATCGTTGAAAATGTATTAGAAGATGAATGCACAGCTTTATTGAAAAAATTTTTTAATGAAAAAAGACAATAATTTGAATGTATTATTGTCTTTTTAATGTTATAATAATTGTATGAATTGGAGGTGTTTTATGTCTTATCAAGCGTTATATAGAAAGTATAGACCTTCTTCATTAAGCGATGTTGTTGGGCAGAATATAGTTATACAAATACTTAAAAATGCCATTAAAAATAATAAAGTATGTCATGCATATATATTTTCTGGACCGAGAGGGATCGGCAAAACTTCTATTGCTAAATTACTTGCTAAAGCTGTTAATTGCCTTGATTTAGATGATGGTGATGCTTGTGGAAAATGTGCAAATTGTGTTTCTATTAATAGTGGATTTAGTTCAGATATAATAGAAATTGATGCTGCTTCTAATAATGGCGTTGATGAAATTCGTGAAATTAAAAGTAAGATTAATTTAGTACCTAATCAATTAAAATATAAAGTTTATATTATAGATGAGGTTCATATGTTATCAATTGGTGCTTTTAATGCGTTATTAAAAACTCTTGAAGAACCACCTGAACATGTAATCTTTATTTTAGCAACAACAGATCTTTATAAAGTTCCAACTACGATTATTTCTAGGTGTCAATGTTTTGAATTTAAGTGTATTTGTGAAGCAGATATAGTAAAAAGATTGAAACATATTTGCAATTCTGAAAATATTTCTATTGATGATTCAGTATTAGAATGTATTTCAAAATTATCAGATGGTGGTTTAAGAGATGCAATAGGTATGTTAGACAAGTTGAATGCTTATTCAAATGGTAATATTACTATTGAGGATTTTGAAAAAGTTAATGGTATTGTTTCAAAAGAATATAAAAATAATTTTCTTAATTATGTTAGTAATGGAAATGTTTCAGAGGCAATAAAATTTATTGATTATATATACGATAATGGCAAAGATTTAATTATTTTTGTTCAAGATATGTTAAATTTATGTAAGGATTATAGTATAAGTTATTACATAGATAATGAACAAAAATATGATATTAAATTCTTAATACAATTTTCTAAAGTTTTAAATGATCTATCAAACACTATTAAAACAGTATCTGATGTGAAAACAATTTTAATAGTATCTATTCTTTCATTTATGGGAGATAGAACTGTTGAAAAAATTGAAAATGTTGCTATAAAAAACGATCTAAATATAAGAAATAATGAAATTAATGATAATAATTCTCAATTAGAACAAGAAAATGCCCATGAAATTATTTCCCGGGAAATAATTTCAAATGATTCGGCAGTAGATGACATAAATTACAAAGAAATTAATCAGTTGATTATTAATAACTGTTTTGCTAGGGCAAGTAAAAATAATAAAGAGTATTTTGAATCAAAATGGAATGTATTAAATGATTATGCACTTGATAGTGAGTTTGGTGCTGCTGCATGCTATGTCTCTGATGGTGTTGTAAGAGCTGTTGGTGATAATGAAGTTATAATTTCGTTTGATTACGAATCAATGGTAAGCCGTGGTTTTGGTTTAATTAATAAAATACAAATTTTATTTGAAAAAATTTATAATAAACATTTTGATATTGCTTTAGTTACTAATGATGAATGGAATATTGAAAAAGAAAAGTATATAGCTAATAAAAAGAATAATGTGGCATATAAATATATTCCTATTGATAAAAATAATATTGAAAGTGAAAAAAAAGAAATAGACAATAAATCTATTGCTTCACAGGCAATTGATTTATTTGGGGAAGATTTAATAACTATTAATTAAAAAGGAGAGATAATATGAATATACAAGCTTTAATGAAACAGGCACAATCTTTACAGAAGGATATGATGAAAGCAAAAGAGGAAATTGATAATATGACTTTCACTGGTACTAGCTCTTTTGTTAGTGTTGTTGTAAAAGGTACCAAGGAAGTTATAAAAGTTACTATTGATAATGATGATATATCTAGTGATGATAAGGAAATGATAGAAGATATGCTAGTAGTTGCTTTAAATGATGCATTCAAACAGATTGATAAAATAACAGAACAAAAAATGGGTAAATTTAGTAACATGATGCCTGGTGGATTGTTTTAGGTGAAATTATGTATCCTAGTGGATTGCAACAATTAATTGATTCTTTTAAATATTTACCTGGGATAGGTGAAAAAACTGCTGAGAGATTAGCTTTTGCTGTTTTGGATATGGATGAGGAAAGAGTTGAGTTGTTTTCTAACAGCTTGCATAATGTTAAGACTACTATTCATCGTTGTTCAATATGTAATGGATTAACAGACTTAGATATATGTCCAATTTGTAGTGATAAATCACGTAATTCAGATATTTTATGTGTTGTTGAGGATCCAAAATCGGTTTTTCTTTTTGAAAAATTAGGTTTATTTAAAGGAAAGTATCATGTATTAAAAGGGCTTATTTCGCCACTTGATGGCATTAATCCCGATGATATTGAACTTGAAAAATTGGTTGATAGAGTAAAAAAAGAATCATATCGTGAAATTATTCTTGCATTTAAACCTTGCATTGAAGGTGAAACTACTTCTTTATATATAAAAAGAATTTTGGGGGATATGAATCTTTCAATTACTAAAATAGCTAGTGGTATCCCAATGGGAGCTGACATTGAATATATTGATGCCATGACGCTTGAAAGGGCGTTGATGGATAGGAAAGACGTTGAGTAAGAATAAAATTATTATTTTTTCATAATTTTTAATAGGTGATTTTTATGAAAAAGTTATTTTCTTTAATGAAAAGAATTTTATTTAGTTTTTTAATACTATATGGTTTTAATACTATAGGTAGCAACTTTAATATTATTATTCCAATCAATTATATAACGATTTTACTTATTACATTTCTTGGCTTTCCTGCCTTATTTTCTTTAGTTTTATTATTTGTTATTGCATTTTGAGGTGAAATTTTATGTTGGATTCTTTTAAAGATGAACAACCTTTATTTTATGAAGAGGTAGTTAATAGTATAAAAAATAATAAGATTAGTCATGCTTATTTGATAGAAACTAATAATTATCAGAAAAGTGATGAGTTAATCTTATCTTTTGTTAAGACAATTTTTTGCAAAAAAAATAATACAGATCTTACTAATTGCGACACATGTAATATTTGTCATTTGATAGATACTAATAATTTATCTGATTTTAGTATCATAGAACCAGATGGTAGCTTTATTAAAAAAGATCAAATTTTAGATATAAAGGAAAAATTTAAAACAACTTCTTTTCAAAACAATCCACGTATTTACCTAATTAAGTGTGCTGATAGATTAAATAAGCAGGCTTCTAATTCTTTACTTAAATTTCTAGAAGAACCAGATGGCAATATAATAGCTATATTAGAAACGGATAATCGTTATAAAGTACTTCCTACTATTAGGAGTAGGTGTCAAGTTTATACTTTACTTAATAATGAAAAAACATTTGAATTTACTGACTTTGATTTATTGACTAAATTTATTAAAAATCTAGAAACCAAAAAAAATCTTCTGATTGCTTATTTACCAGGTATCTTAGATAATGATTATCGTAATAAAGATTTTTGGATTAGTTTTTTTAATGAAATGATTCATATTTATGAAAATGCTATTAGAAAAAAAGAAAACATAGATTATACTAATTACGGCGAATTGCTTGATTTTTTAGTAAATAATAATAGCATTTCTAGAATGATTTATAAAATTAGAGTTTTATTTTTGACTATAAATAATTTGGATTATAATTTAAATATTCCAATGATGTTGGACAAGTTTATTATAGATTTTACGAATGGTGGTGATACTGTTGAATGTAGTAGGCGTAATTTTAAATGATAAAGGTAGAACTTACTTTTTTTTGTGTAATTCTCTTGAAGTTAAAATTGGTACACATGTAATTGTAGAAACAGATAGAGGTCTTCAATATGGCAAAGTGGTTGTTTATAATTCTAATGTATCATCTCAAGATATTGGATTAGAATTAAAAAATGTTGTTCGTGTTGCAACTAATGCAGATAAAAAACAGTATTTGAAAAATTTAAAGGATTCTAATAATGCGTTGTTGAAAGCTAGAAATATAGCTAATGATTTGAAACTTGAAATGAGAATTATAGATGCTAATTATACTTTTGACCGTAATCAACTACTTTTTAATTTTCTTGCTGATAATCGTGTTGATTTTAGAGATTTTGCTAAAAAGTTGGCACAAATATATAAAACACGTATTGAGCTTAGACAAATTGGAGTACGAGATAAAGCTAAAGAGATTGGTGGTATAGGACCATGTGGTCGCTTTTTATGTTGTAGTACTTTTTTAACTGAATTTAACAGTGTATCCATTAATATGGCTAAAAATCAGATGCTTGCATTAAATCCTAATAAGATTAATGGTGTTTGTGGTAGGCTATTGTGTTGTCTGAATTACGAGGATGAAGTCTATACTGAAATGAAAAAAGGAATGCCTAACATTGGACAAGCTTATAAGGAAAATGGTATAGATGGTAAAGTTATATCAGTAGACATAATTAAAAGAAAGTTTGTTGTTGAGGCTAAAAATAAAACACTAGTAGAGGTAGATTGTAATGGAAGTCTTGAATGATTTAGTTGGATACGATAATTTGAAGATTTTTCAAAATACTGATTGGTTTTCATTTTCTTTAGATTCTGTTTTGCTTGCTAATTTTGTTACTATTAATAAAAATATTAGTAGCATTTTAGATTTAGGGTGCGGTAATGCACCAATTCCGTTGATTTTATCTACGAAAACTAATGCTAATATTGTTGGAGTAGAAATTCAAAATGATTGTTATGAATTAGCACGTAAGAGCATTTTATATAATAAATTAGAAGATAGGATTTCTCTTTTAAATATGGATATGAAAGAGTTGAAGAAAAAATATAATAGCGATACTTTTGATGTTATTACTTGCAATCCACCTTATTTTAAATATTTAGAGACCAGTAATTTAAATGATGATATCCATAAAATTATTGCAAGGCATGAAAAAGAAATAACACTTGAAGAAGTTATTTCACTTGCTAAATATTTATTAAAAAATAATGGTGTTTTTGCTGTTGTTCATAGGACGGATAGATTGATTGAAATAATTAATTTGTTTCAAAAGTATTGTTTAGAGGTAAAAAAAATAAGATTTGTTTATCCAAAAACTAATTCGGAATCAAATATAGTTTTAGTAGAGGGAAGAAAGAATGGAAAGACAGGTCTTAAGTTATTACCACCGCTTTATGTTCATAATGATGATGGTAGTTATACAGAAGATGTTTTAGCAATGTTTAAGTAATATAAGATTTGCATATAATAATTGTTGTTTAGTGAGGTTAAATATGATTCAAAAAAGTTATGATAATAGTCCTAGTTTATATTTAATACCAACCCCTGTTGGTAATATGGAAGATATTACTTTACGTAGTATTAATACTTTAAAAATGGTTGATTTATTGCTATGTGAAGATACACGTGTAACATTAGAATTATTGAATAAATTAGGTATAAAGAAAAAAATGATACATTCTGATGATCATAATGAGGATTCTTTAAAAGAAATGGTCTTATCTAAACTTAATGAAGGATTAAATATTGGATTAGTTACTGATAGAGGTACGCCAATTATTAGTGATCCCGGATATAAAATAGCTGAATTTGTTTCAAAAAATGGCTTTAATGTTATTAGTTTACCTGGACCTACTGCTTTTGTTCCTGCCTTAACTATGTCTGGTATTAATCCATCACCTTTTTTATTTTATGGATTTTTAAATAGTAAAGAATCTAAGCGTATAAAAGAGTTAAGCAATTTAAAAAATTTACCATACACAATAATTTTTTATGAGGCACCACATAGAATCTCTAGTATGTTAAATTCACTATTGCAAGTATTTGGCAACAGAAGTGTAGCACTATGTAGAGAAATTAGTAAAAAGTATGAAGAGGTATTAAGAGGCAATATCAGCGATATAATTGCATTGTGTGATGGCTTAAAGGGTGAAATGGTAGTAGTTGTTAATGGTAATCATGAACAGGAAGATTTTTCAGAAATGACTATTCTTGAGCATATTAAACTTTATTTGGAAGATGGTATGACTGAAAAAGAAGCCATTAAGAAAGTAGCAGTTGAAAGAGATATTCCTAAATCAATAGTATATAAGGAGTATCATATTGATAATTAAACATTAATTTTTTTAAGATAAAATTTAGGATGTGATAATATGAGATTAATAGTTGGATTAGGTAATCCAGGTAAAGAATATGAAAATACGAGACATAATATCGGTTTTAGAATGATTGATAGATATGCTAATGAAATTGGTACTCCTATTAATAAATCTAAGTTTAATGGATTATATAATGAGATAATAATAAATAATGAAAAGATTATTTTGTTAAAACCACAATCTTATATAAATTTGAGTGGTGAAGTCGTTAGAAAGTTTGTAGATTTTTATAAAATTAAAATAGATGATATATTAATTATTCATGATGATTTAGATTTAGCAGTTGGTACATATAAAATAAAGAAAAAAGGTTCAAGTGGCGGACACAATGGACTTAAAAATATTGAAATGCATCTTAATACTCAGGAATATAAGAGAATTAAAATTGGTATTTCAAACAATAAATCAATTGATACTAAAGATTATGTTTTAGGAAAATTATCAGATTTAGAGTTATCAGAATTAAATAAAGTTGAAAAAATTGTTTTAGATATATTGGACGATTATTTAAAGATACCTTTTGATAGTTTAATGTCTAAATATAATCATAGATAGTTGGTGATTTTATGAATGTATTTGCTAGTGATATTCCAATAAAAAACATAAATAATATTGCTTTATCTGGTTTAACAGATGAGCTTTTTTGTCGTTACATTGATACTGTATTTCAAAATAATGATAAATCTATTTTAATTGTAACTTCTAGTTTATTTGAAGCAAATCAATTATATGATAGTCTAACTAATTATCAAGAAGATGTTTATTTATTTCCGATGGATGATTTTTTAACTAGTGAAGCAATTGCTGCTAGTCCGGATTTAATGGTAAATAGACTTGAAACAATTAATTCTATTTTATCTAAGAATAAAGTTATTGTAATCACTAATTTAATGGGTTATTTACGTTATTTACCTAAGGTTTCTAGCTATAAAGATAGTATTAAAAGTTTCTCGGTTGGTTTTACAGTTGATCAATTACAGTTTGCTAAATATTTAAGTAATATAGGATATAAGAGGGAATCTTTAGTTACTAAGACAGGAGAATTTGCGGTAAGAGGATTTATTGTTGATATTTTTCCTTTAGGTGAAGAGCATCCTGTGCGTTTTGAATTTTTCGGTGATGAAATTGACTCAATTAGATATTTTGATGAGGAAACACAGAAATCTATTAATAATTCTGATAATATTACCATCTATCCATATAGTGAATTTATATTAGAAAATGATGTAGATGTTGTAGAACCAAAGCAAAAATACTTAAAGGAATTTTCTGAAGTTAATTCCATTCTTGATTATCTTTGTAACGGTATTACTTTTTATAAGGATCAAAGCCAACTTTTAGTAACTTATAAGAACATTTTGAATGAAACCATAACTTATAGAAGTGAAAAAGATACTGATTTTACTGGAAACTATATGTTTGATTTTTATGAATTACACCCTGATAACTTAAATTATTATTTGACATTAGATAATATAATAGATGATAAAAATGTAACTATATATAATTTTGATAGTAAAGAGATTTCTCCTTTTCATGAAAATGTAGATGCAATAAATAGTTTTATTTCGGAGCAACTTTATCTTAATAAATTTGTGGTTATATATTTAAAAGAAATGCAGTTTAAATCTTTTATTAAGGAGCTTAATTCTACCTACGTACTTACCGATGAAGATAATTTAAAGAAAGGTATTGTAAATATTATCTTAAAACAAGTAAATAAAGGGTATATGTATCAAGATTTAGTAGTATTAACGGATAAAGAGTTATTTAATTATAGTACTACTCATAAAAAATATAAAACTAGATTTAAATATGCTTCTAAAATAAGAGATATAAATAAGCTAGAGATAGGTGATTATGTTGTTCACTATATTAATGGTATTGGTGTATATAATGGTATAAAAACACTTAATTATGGGGATTTAGCAAAGGATTACATAGAAGTTTTGTATGCTGGTAGTGATAAACTTTATATTCCTGTTGAAAAAATAGATTTAATAAGTAAATATTCAGGTAATGAAGGTGTTAGTCCTAAGGTTAACAAACTTGGAGGAAATGACTGGAATAAGGTTAAAGCTAGAGTAAAAAGTAAAATACATGATATTGCTGATAAGTTATTACATATTTATGCAGAAAGAGAAATTAAAGAAGGTTATGCTTTTTCTAAAGATACAGAATTACAAAGACAATTTGATAATAGTTTTGAATATTCAGAAACAAAAGATCAATTGCTAGCAATAGAACAGATAAAAAGTGATATGGAATCACCACATCCTATGGATAGGTTGTTATGTGGTGATGTTGGTTATGGTAAAACGGAGGTTGCATTTCGTGCTGTATTTAAAGCTGTTATGGATTCTAAACAAGTTTTATATTTGTGCCCAACTACTATTTTATCTAGTCAACAATATCAAAATGCATTAGTTAGATTTCGTGATTTTCCTATTAATATAGGTGTTTTGAATAGATTTACGTTGCCAAAGGAGAAAAAAAGGATACTTGATGGTTTAAAAGATGGCACAATTGATTTCGTTATTGGTACACATAGACTACTTAGTAATGATGTTAAACCAAAAGATCTTGGGCTTTTGATTATTGATGAAGAGCAAAGATTTGGAGTAACGCATAAAGAAAAAATAAAAGAGTATAAAACGAATGTTGATGTACTAACTTTAACGGCAACACCAATACCTAGAACGTTACAGATGTCTATGATAGGAATTAGAAGCTTGTCTTTAATAGAAACTCCACCAGTAGATAGATATCCAGTTCAAACTTATGTTATAGAAGAAAATAATCAAATTATAAAAGATGCAATTTATAAAGAATTATCTCGTAATGGTCAGGTTTTTTTACTTTATAATCACGTTGATACAATCGAAAAAAAAGTTTATGAAATAAAAAAATTAGTTCCGGAAGCTAGAATTATTTTTGCCCATGGTCAGTTATCTAGAGATGAACTTGAAGATAGAATGCAAGAATTTATTGAGCATAAGTATGATATTTTAATTTGCACAACCATTATAGAAACAGGAATTGACATTCCTAATGCTAATACTTTAATAATTTTGGATGCTGATAGATTTGGACTTAGTCAACTTTATCAAATACGTGGAAGAGTGGGTAGAAGTAATAAGATTGCTTATGCTTATTTGATGTATTCACCTAGTAAGACGCTTAATGAGATTGCTATTAAAAGGTTAAATGCAATTAAAGACTTTACAGAGCTTGGTAGTGGCTTTTCAATAGCTACACGTGATTTATCTATTCGTGGGGCTGGTGATATTTTAGGCAGTGAACAGGCTGGTTTTATTGATACGGTTGGTATTGATTTGTATTTAAAAATGTTACAGGATGAAATTGATATACTCAAAGGTCTTACTCCGAAAGAAGAAATTATTGAAAATGAAAAACCACTTTTAAATATTGCTACTCATATTTCCTCTTCATATACTGATGATGATGATCTTAAAATATCTATTCACAAGCAAATTAATAGCATTGATTCTTTTGAAAAATTACAAGAAGTCAAACTGGATTTAGAAGATAGATTTGGAAAACTTGATGAGCAAATTATTATTTATATGTATCAAGAGTGGTTTGAAAAGATGGCAAAAAAACTAGAAATAGAGAAAGTTAATTATACTAAAAATTCGCTAGAATTAATATTTAGCGAATCAATAACTAACAAAATAGATGGAGAAAAATTATTTGTTGATGCATTTAGTATTACGCCTATGTTTAGATTTAAAATGTTACATAATAGACTTATTATAATTCTTGATACGATTAAACTTGAGAAACATTATATATATTACCTTGTTGAACTATTAAGTAAAATTGATATTAAAAATTCTAACATATAAAAAGATACTAGGGGTATTTGTTAATATTCTTAGTATTTTTTATTTTACTTTATATAAGTAATATGTTATTTTTTTACTTTCATATATTTGCTCAAATTGGTTAATTAATGTATAGTTATTCTCCAAAATGGTTAAACTTATTTCATCTATATTGTTAGTTGTAATAACATAATCAGTTGTTTTTTTATTTACATATTCTCTTTGATTATCTATATTGTTTGGAAATTGATTGTAATTAACGTTATTTTTTTGAAAGTAGTAGACAGTTGGATAGCTATTAGTTGTTAGGTAGAATCCACCATCTAAAAAACCGTAATTTAATAATGTTTTATTTTTATCTATTTGGCTACTAAATCTAAATTGTGCATAATCGTTTTTAGTATATTTTAAATATCTAGTATTTGGTGAATGATAATATGCTAGTATTAAGCAAGTTGCAATTAGTAATACTGATACTATTTTTGTATTATTTATAATGATAGTGTTTATTTTTGTTTTTTCTACTAATTTTATTATCGTTATTAGTCCTAATATCATCAGTGGTTGAATTGGTAGTGAGTAATATCTAAAACTTATACCACCTATAAATAATGCTATTAACATAAATGCTGTTGGTATTAATAAATATATGTTGTTAATCGTTTTTTGGTAGAGTAGCTTATTTTTTATTGAAATAAAGATAGGTATTATAATAAGTATTATATATTGATAGTATTTTAATAATACATCAACTATTGTTTTAAAACAGTTTAATAATTTACTTATCATTGTACTTTTTTCGGCATAGCTATTCATGTTGAATAGAAAATATACATCGATTAAACTTTTTAAGCCATCTTTTCTAATACCAAAGTATATTAACCATGGTATTGTGGTTATTAAAATACCTAGAAAAAAGAAACAGATATTTTTAGCTAATTCTTTATAATTGTGTTTTTTTATTCGTTTAGCTAATAATATAAAACCAAAACCTATATGGAATCCTATAATAGTATATTTCATCCATATTATTAAGCCGGCAGTTATTCCTATTTCAAAAATTTCTTTGTTCGAGATATAGTCGGTTTTTAAAAATTTCAGAAAGTGATAAATAGTAAAAATTATCATTGGAAAAGCTAATTCTTCACAACTTCCACCATGAGTAAAGCTTCTTGATGATAAAATTAAAAGAGATAGAATTGGTAGCAAAATGTAACTATATTTTTCATCTATAAATAATTTGATTATTTTATCGCAGTAGTATAAAAAAACTGTGTAAGATATTATTTCAATTATAAATACACCTATGAAAGATGTTTTTGATATTAGTGATGCAATACCATAAATAAAATATAGGAACGGACCTTTTTGTTCAAATAAATCTAGATATGGTATCATTCCATTAAACATTGCTTTACCCATAGTGAAAAAACAGTTAGCATCATACCAATCATTTATAGTATATAATGGAGATGATTTAGTTCCAATTAATAAAAATAATACTGATAATAGTAATAAAAATAATATTTTTCTTTTTTTCATATACTTCACCAAACTGTCTTAAATATACCAATTTTTGTTGTATTAGTAAAGCTTTTTATATGATTAAGATATTAGTCGATTATATTGAAATGACCTTTTTTACTTATTGTAAATTAAATTCTCTTTTGTTATACTTATAATAGAGGTATGCTGTATGAAAAAGATGTGTCTAGATTCATTTATTATTATTCCTATTTTAATACTAATTTTTGTGTGTTGTTTATTTTCTAGCAATTTGATTAAATTTAAGTATAGTAATAATGGGCTTTTGATTATTAATGAAATTATGGCAAGTAATAAAAGTACTTTGTTACTTAATGATGTCAGTTATGATTATATAGAGTTATATAATGGCTATGATTATGATGTTGATTTAAAAGGATATTATTTAAGCGATGATGATTTTAATAATAGAATTTGGCAATTTAATGAAAGTGTAGTTATTAAGAGTAAGGATTATCTTATAGTATATGCAAGTGGTTTGGATGAGATAAAGGACGATTGTGTTCATACTAATTTCAAATTGAATAAAAATGGTGGCACAGTTACCTTATCATCTGCTGGCAATAAGGTTCTTAGTAAAATTAGGTATGATAAAACACTTAGTGATACTTCGTACGGTTTTAATGGCAATGAGTATGTCTATTATTATGCTGGTACTCCAGGTGCTAGTAATAGCGGTAGTTATCAAGTAGAACCAATATATAAGGATGATAGCAAATATAAATTAAGAATAAACGAATATACCAATAATAATGTATCATTACATCCTGATAATGATGGTAATTATTATAGTATGATAGAATTATATAATTATTCTGATTCTTTATTGAATTTAGATAATTTTTGTTTATCAAATAAACTTAGTGAATGTACTTATAAATTTAAGGGTGTTTCAATAGATAGTGATTCTTATTTGATTGTTTATTTATCTGGACTTGATAAAGTAAGTAATAATGAAATACATACTAATTTTAAGCTTGATAAGGATGATAAATATTTAGTTCTCAAAGATAATAAACAAAATATTATAGATACGGTTACTTTAGATAAATTATTGGTTAATATGGTAGCATATTATAATGATAATAATGAGTTGCTTTATAGTTATGGTGATTCTTTTGGTAAATATAATGATAATGTTGGTACAAGTGAAATAAATTATGCAAATAACATTGATATAGTTATTAATGAAGCAACTAAGGATAGGATTGAACTTTATAATAGTAGTAATCATGATATAAATTTAAGTGGCTACAAAATAAAGGGTAATGGTAGTTATTTAATGACTTTCCCAGATATTGATTTTAAGGCTAATTCTTATTTAGTCTTGTATGAATCAGATGAATATAGTTATGAAAATGGTAAAATATATATGGGATTTAGGATTAACAGTTCAGGTGAATCGCTTAGCCTATATGATAATTATAATAATTTAATTAGTGAATTACAAACTGGTAAGTTGTCTAATGAGATGAGTTATGGATATTATAATGATTCTTTAGTTATTTATAGAAACAATTCTATTGGTAGTGTTAATAGTAGCTCATATTATCTTGGATATAGTAATAAACCTATTTTTAGTAGTTCTGATTTATATATAGAAAAGGGTAGCAAGGTATATTTAAAAGTTAATGATGGTGGTAGTATTTACTATACTTTGGATGGTAGTTTTCCGGATCAAAACTCATTAAAATATGTTGATGGTATTACTATTAATAGTAATGTTACAATTAAGGCTGTTAATTATTTAGATGGTTATATTGAGTCTGATATTGTTAGTAGGACATATCTTGTAGAAAATAAACATGATTTACCGGTAGTATCTCTTTCTATGACGGAAGATAATTTCAATTATATGCTTGCAAATTATAAGAGTAATTCTAAAAATAAGGTTAGTGTTACTTATTATGAATCTGATGGTAGTTTTGGTTTTGATTTTGTTGGTGATACAAGATTTAGTGGTATGGATTCTAGGGAAAAAGCCCAAAAAAGTTTTGCTGTTTATTTAAATAGTGATTATGGCAAATCATCTATATTTTATCCACTTTTTGTAGATAGCAGTGCTAAAAATTATCAATCTTTTACACTTAGAAATTCGGGAGAAGACCCTAGACATATTAAGATTATGGATACAGTGTTAACTTATATGTTAAAAGGTGAGATGGATATTGATATGCAAGGATATAGAGCTGCAGTTTTATATGTTAATGGTAAATATTATGGTATATATAATATTAGAGAACGATTAAATGGTGATTATATTGAAACTAATTATGATATTTCAAAAGACGATTTAACTTTAATCAAATATAAAGAGGCTAAGTTTGGCAGTTATGATGATTATAGTTCAATATATTCATATATTATGAATCATGATTGTAGTAATATTGATGTTTATAATTATATAAAAACGCAGATCGATGTTCAAGAACTAGCAAATTATATGATTGTTGAATCATTTTATGGTAATACAGATTTAGGAAATATTAGGTACTGGAAACAGGCAAATGGTAAGTGGCGTTGGATGTTATATGATTTAGATTGGAGTTTATGGAACCAAACAGCTAATTTTACTTATCCAGTTGTTAATAGTGGCGGCAAACCAGCAGCTACATATTTATTTTCAGTTATTCAAATTACAAGGAAACTTTATAAAAATGAAGAATTTAAAGATTTATATTTATCTAGTTTTGCTAAATATTTGACTACTACTTTTAAACCTGAACGAGTAAATGCTATTATTGATTCACAGGCATCTGATATTCAAAATGAGATACCAAATCAAATATCGAGATGGGGTGATATTGTATCAGTAAATGCATGGAAAAATAGTATAAGTAATTTCAAAAATTCGTATTTGAAGCGATATAACTATGTTTATAATAATTTTAAAACAGCATTTAGTTTAAGTGATGCTGAATATAATAAGTATTTTGGTGTTTAGGGGTGTAGTATGAAAAATTTTTTGATAATTATATTGATATTTAGTTTATGCTATATTTTTACATTGTTTATTCCTAATACTAATAATGATGTAGTTACAAATGATGAATTATATATATCTGAAATAATGTCAGTTAATAGTTATACTATTTCTGATGAGGATGGTGAGTATAGCGATTATATAGAAATATATAATAATTCTAATTATGATATTAATTTGAAAAATTATTATTTATCTGATGATGAATCAAATATAAAAAAATGGAAATTTCCTGATGTTATTATTAAATCAAAGGAATATTTAGTTATATTTGCATCAGCAAAAGATAAGAATGGAGTTAATATACATACTAATTTTAAACTTAGTAGTAAGGGTGAAGTTTTGATTTTAACTGATATTAGTGGAAATATTATAAATAAATTTCGTTTTCCTGCTTTAAATAATGATACTAGTTATGGCTATATAAAAAATAGTTATGGTATTTTAGAAAAACCGTCTCCTGGAGATTATAATGGTAATAGTTTTTATAATGATGTTTCAAACAAAACGTATAGCTTGATATTTAATGAATATGTATCGCATAATGATGCAAGTAGTTATAATTCTTTTGGGTATTATTATGACTGGGTTGAGATATATAATAATAGCTCTGAAAAAGTTGAACTCGACAATTTATATCTTTCAGATAATAAAAAGAAACTTGGTAAGTATAAATTACCTAATGTTAGTATTGAGGCATATGATTATTTAGTTGTTTATTTTAGTGGAAATGCTAGTTATTCTAATAACGAAATTCATGCTAATTTTAAATTGTCTGATGGTGAAGAGTTATATTTATCTGATGGTAGAGAAATTATTGATAGTATTAAATTAGTTGATTTAGTTGATGATGTTAGTTATGGTATTAAAGATTCTAAATGGTGTTATTTTTATAGTCCTACGCCTGGTAGTAAGAATGATACTAAATGTTATGATTCTTTGGGAGGCTTATAATGCAGAAACTTAAAACATTTAGACATGAGTTTAAATATAATATTCCTTATGAGGAGTCATTAAATCTTCGAAGTAAATTTAATGAGTTATTAAGGATAGACAGAAGCTATAACGGATATATGATACGTAGTTTATATTTTGATTCTATTGATGATAATGATTATTATGATAAAATAGGAGGTGAATATGTTAGAAAGAAAATAAGATTAAGAATATATGAGAATAATCCTAATTTGGTTAAATTAGAGGTAAAGCAAAAGAATGATATACATCAGCTTAAAGAAAGTTTGGTTATTAGTGTGGAAATGGCAACAGAACTTATTAATGGTAATTATAGTGTATTATTAGGTTTGAATGATGATTTGGCTAATAAGATATATTACATTATGATAAAGGGAGTTTATCGTCCTAAGGTTATTGTAGAGTATGATAGGATTGCTTATATTGGCGCTGATACAACTAGGATTACTTTTGATTATAATGTTAAACGAAGTTTTGATTTTGCTAATTTCTTTGATGGGAACATATGCTATTTACCATTAACCGATGAAAAAGATGTCATATTAGAAGTTAAGTTTGATAGATTTTTAGAACCATATATTGGTAATATCTTAAATAAGCATACTGGTAGATTTCAATCAGTTAGTAAATATGTTATGGGTAGAAATATGTAGGAGGTATTTATGAAAGAAGTATTAAGAACCCTAGCTGAAATGCAGGTAAAGATGCCATTTAAAACAGTTATTATTGTTTTACTAATAGCTTTTTTGGTATCTTTGATTATTTATATTACATATAAAAATACATATACTGGAGTTATGTATAATCCGCGATTTAATGTTTCACTTGTTATGATTACAATGATAACTACTATTGTTATGGTTGTTATTGGTAGTAATATATCGGTTTCCTTAGGAATGGTTGGTGCGTTATCTATTATTCGTTTTAGAACCGCCGTTAAAGATCCTAGAGATACAGCTTTTATATTTTGGGGAGTTGTATCGGGATTAGCTTGTGGTACACAGAATTATACAATTGTTTTGGTCGGCAGTTTATTTTTGTGTATGATATTATTTGGTTTTAAGCATTGCATATCAAGAGATGATAAGTATGTTCTTATCATAAAGGGAAAATCATTTGATATTAAAAACGTTGAAGAAATCATTGACAATAATGTTAAACATTATTCTTGCAAGGGTAAATATGTTAATAACGGTAATATAGAATTAATATATGATATCAGATTTAATAAAAAGTATAATGATGATTTGATTACTTTATTATCCACGGTTAACGGAATTGATATTGTTAATACAGTGCAAAATAATACTGATACAATGGGATAATTATTATTTTATAAGCAAATAAGTAAACAACTACTTATTTGTTTTTTTATGGTGCTAAACTACTTATTCTTTCAAAGTTAGATAGTTTTTTTGTGTAAATAAATAGATATTAAATTATTTAAAAGTATTAGATATTTAATATTATTATAGTAACAATTAATAAAAAAACTATTGATTTAATTTTCAATAGTTTAACATAACCATATTATTTGTTAACCATATTACTTTCATAAAAAAGTGGAAGTAGTATATAGTTTTCTTTATGAAGATAGTCTATAAATTCTTGTAGTAGAGATGTTGTGATTTTATTGTAATCATGAAATAAGACTACTTCGATGTTTTGATTAATACTTCCGTAAAAGTTATTACGGGCTTCTGTTACTGATGATAAGTTACCACCGTCACCATCTTGAGCTGTCCAATCAACCCAGCCGTAGTTTCTATCTCTTAATTCTTTAATTATACTATTTTTTAAACTTCCAGCTGTTCTACTACCTCCCGGAAATCTTACTATGTTAGTTGTGTAACCATCAGTTATTTTATTAATCATATTCTCTTGATTTATAACTGCCGTCATAAAGCTTTCAGTACTATTATATAATCCTCTCCATATAGCGTGAGTATAAGTATGGTTAGCTAATGTATGACCTTCTTTAAGATATTCTTTATATAAATTATGGCAATTAGTTGTTTTATTGTCATAGCAGTAGTCTCCATTTATATTAGTTGTGAAAAAGGTTGCTTTTACATTATTATTTTTTAATATTTCTAAAACTTTGTAAGTATTATTGTAAGGACCATCATCAAACGTTAGATACGCTATTTTTTTGTTTACTTTGTTTTCTAAAATCAAATCTTCTAATTTTTTTGCGTTTTTATATAAATTATTTTGTTCTTCTTTAATTTCTTCCTCTATGTTTTCTAGTTGTTTTAATTCTTGTTCTACTTTTGAAATTTCATTATTTATATCAGTTATATTTTGATTAAGACTTATTATTTCAGGATTTTCATTATTTATTATATTTGGCTGTTGTTGTTTCTGAGTCATAAATTTGATATTAATAGTTATAATGCCTATTATTAAGCTTAATAGAATTATTGAGATATAATACTGTTTATTTCTGTGTTTAGTTTTTGCCATGATTCTAATACCTCAATTCTATCTTTTTTTTCTTCTTTTGTAGTTTGTAAAGTTGCTTTTGCATTTTCTAGTTTACTACTTAGTTCTAGTTTAGTTTCAACCAATTCATCTTCCATAGTAGTTTCAGTTGTGATATTCTTGTTATTTTGACTGTATTTATAGTAGTTACAGCCAGTAAAAATTAAAGTTAATGCTAGTACACCAAGTAGAAATATGTTTATTCTTCGCATAATTTCACCTCATTATAATTATAATATTAATTAGTATAGCAGTCAATTTTTTGATTTTTTATATGATAAAAATAGCTTGACATATTTGATAAAATAAGGTAACTTTAACTATGCAGTACACGATAACTTTTTAAGTTTCGTGTTTTTAATTTCTAAATTTTATTAGTTTTTGAAAGATAAAAATGGGAGGATATAATGTTAGATGCTGGTTTGAAAGGCAGTAACTTAGTTGTTGTTAGTACTTTTGATAGTGGTAAACATGAATTTCATTTGATTAAAGATGATACTAAATATTGTTTTAAATATGATGGAAGTCCAAAGTTAATTTCTAAACTTATTATTAAACCTGATTTATGGGTTCTTTTTAGAGATGGTGGCTATGAGCAAGGCATTAATTTTCTTAGTAGAGAAAATAACTGTAAAAGGGTTTTAGCAAGTGGTTTTGATATTGACCCAGATATTTTTGAACTTTTAGTTACTTATGATTTGATTTCTTATAGTAAAGGAATGGCTGATTTATATGATTTACCTATAATACATAGTAGAGATTTTTTTAATCACTGTAATGATTATAAAAGAAGTAAAAATAAAGATTTAGTTTTAGAAAAGATGAGGAATGGAATTTTTAATTAAAATTTGACTTAATTTTCGGAAACTGTTATTATTATGTTAATAATAAAGGATTGATAGCATGGATAAAGATTTGAAGGAAATGTTTAAAGAAAAAAATAGAGTTATTTTGGTTAGTAATTTGAAATATGATTTATCTAAAAATATTGATAGTATGCTTGATACAATAACTAATATTTTTAATTTAGAATTTGATACAGCTATTAAGAATATTGTTTCTATACTTAAAGATTCTGGTATTGTAGATGCTAGTAAATTTGTTACAGAATCAGTAAATAAAATGAAATTAGAAAGTTATAGTAAAATAGAGGAGTTATTATCAATAAAAAGAGATACATTAGATAGTCAAGTAGATAATTTAGAGTTTGAAGAAGAAAGTTTAAATGAATATTATGAGACGGTTTTTCAAACTACAAAGAATTTTAAAGATGATTTTAAAAATTTTTCTGTTTTAAATATACAAAAGAAAGGTTTTGAATCATTAAATCAGTTTATTTTAGATAATGTTGATAGTGAGAGAGAAAAATTAACTATTAGTCGTGTTAGTGATTATTTGGAAAATAGATTGTATGGTAAACTTGAAACAAAAATTCATATGGAATTAATGTTAAGAGATAATAACTTAATTAATAAGGCAAAAGAGAGTTATTTACGATTTCAAGCAATAACTTCTAAAACAATTAAAAATTAGGTATAGATTAATTTCTATACTTTTTTTGTATAATATTGGTAATTTTTCTAACAATAATGATAGAAAGAGGGTTATGTATGAAAGCAACAGGTGTTGTTAGAAGAATTGATGATTTAGGAAGAATTGTAATTCCTAAGGAAATTAGAAGAAATTTTAAGATCAATGAAGGTGACAGTTTAGAAATTTTTGTAGATAATACTGGTATTGTTTTAAAAAAATATTCTTTACTTGATAATATGGTTCAAAATGCAGCTATTTTAGTTGATTCAGTATCAAAAATTTATCAAAAAGAGATTTTAATTACTAATAGGGAAAAAGTTATTGCAGTTTCTAAAAATTTACATAAGCAGTTTTTTGATAAAGAATTAGCAACTGCTGTAAAGGAAAAGATAGATAGTAGATGTGAGTTCTATAATGATGGTAGTTCATATATTACATTAGATGAAACACAAAGTCCTTCCTCTTTTTTAGTACCTATTATTGTAAATAGTGATTCTTTAGGTAGTGTTATTTTAATTAATAATGATATTACTGATAATGAGAAGGCACTTACTAGATTAATGGCTTCAATTTTAGTTAAAATGGTTGATGAATCTGTTTAGTTGTGTTATAATCTATGGCATAAATGTTTTGAAGGAAAGAGTTATCGGGAATCTATTTTAGAGAGTCTAGTTGGGTGAAAGTAGATATAGAGGAACAATAATAAATGATTCTGGAGCTGATAATTATATTATCCGTTACTCGCGTTAAGAGTTTAAGTGTATAGTTTTATACTATAAATTAAGGTGGTACCGCGATTATTCGTCCTTATGGAAGAATAGTCGCTTTTTTTTGGAGGTAATTATGGCAAGATATTTCGAAAAAATTAGTTTTGAACAATTTAAAAAGGATGTAAGTGATGATAAAGAATTATATGAATCATATAATATTCCTAAGAGAAGTACTAAATATAGTGCAGGATATGATTTTGAGTCTTTATTTGATTTTACTTTAAAATCAGGTGAAATAAAAAAATTCCCACTTGGTGTTAAGGCTAATATGAATTCATCAGAGGTTTTACTAATTGTTGTAAGAAGTAGCCAGGGATTTAAGTATAATGTTAGATTATGCAATCAGGTTGGCGTTATTGATAGAGATTATTATAATAATCCTGATAATGAAGGTCATATGTGGATTAAACTGGAAAATCATGGAGATAAAGATTATGTAGTAAAAAAAGGTGATAAAATTTGTCAAGGTGTTTTTACTAAGTTTTTGACAGTTGATAATGAAGAAAATATAGATAATGTTAGAACTAGTGGTATTGGTTCTACTGGTAGATAGGAGAGATATTATGGAAAAATATTATATTTCAACAGCTATTGCTTATACATCAGGAAAACCTCATATTGGTAATACTTATGAGATTGTTTTAGCAGATAGTATTGCGCGTTATAAAAGATTAAAAGGATTTGATGTTTATTTTCAAACTGGAACTGATGAACACGGTGAGAAAATTCAAATAAAAGCAGAAAAAAAAGGAATTACTCCAAAAGAATTTGTTGATGGTGTTGCCGCTGAAATCAAAAATATTTGGGACATTATGAACACAAGTTATGATAAATTTGTAAGAACTACTGATAAGCATCATGAAGAAATTGTGCAGAAAATATTTAAGAAAATGTATGATAAAGGTGATATTTATTTAGGTAAATATGAAGGACTTTATTGTACTCCTTGTGAATCATTCTTTACAGAAAGTCAGTTAGTTGATGGAAAGTGTCCTGATTGTGGTCGTGATGTTGAACCAAAGAGTGAAGAAGCTTACTTTTTTAGACTTTCTAAGTATCAAGATAGATTAATAGAATATATTGAATCACACCCTGATTTTATTAAACCAGAGTCTAGAAAAAATGAAATGATTAATAATTTTATTAAGCCAGGTCTTCAAGATT
>CAKOXL010000019.1 GCA_934130105.1 uncultured Bacilli bacterium
AAGAAGTGGATATCCAGTATTTAAAAATAAATTTAGTAAACAAAGTTATAGGACTACTTGTATAAAGAGTAGTTATAAAGGCAACAACTATAGTAATATAAAAATTGATTTAAAAAATAAGAAAATAAAATTACCTAAATTAGGATTTGTTAGTATTAGAGGTTATCGTAACTTAGATAGTATAAATGGAAATATTGTGAATGCTACAATAGAAAGAGATACTACGAATAAGTACTATGTAAGTGTAGTAGTAGAAGAGACTGAATTTATAAAAGAAAAAGTAAAACCAATTAGCATTGTAGGAATTGATTTAGGAATCAAAGATTTAGTAATTACAAGTGATGGAGAAAAGTATTATAATCCGAAAGAAATCTTAAAAAGAGAAAAACAGTTAAAAAGGATCCAGAAGAAGTTATCTAGACAAGTAAAAGGAAGTAATAATTATAATAAAACCAAGATGAGATTAGCTAGAATTCATAGTAAGATAAAAAGCAGCAGAAAACATAATATGATTACAATAGTTAATAAGATAGTAAAAGAGCATGATATCATTGTGAGTGAAAAGTTAAATGTAAAAGGAATTAGTAGTAATCATCATTTAGCAAAAGTAGTATTAGATGCCAGTTTCAATAAAATATGTGAATTACTAAAATGGAAAACCAAACTACAAGGAAAGTATTATTATCAAGTAGATACTTTTTATCCAAGTAGTAAGACGTGTAGTCATTGTGGAAGTAAAACTGAAGTAACCAATAATTTAAGTATTAGAAGCTGGGAATGTACTAACTGTGGTAATAAGAATGACAGGGATATCAATGCAAGTATCAATATTATGTTTGAAGGATTAAGAATACATTATCAAAATTAAGAAACTAAGATGAAGTGTAGATAAATAAAAATAATGAGTACGGTAGCGACTATCGGAATTTAAGCCTGTGGAGAATAGAGGGTGCTCTATCTATGAAGTAGGAAACTTGGAAGGCAACGACCAAGGAGGATAAAAATTTTAATTTATATCCTTTTGTTCGTGAGGTGATGCTTATTGCAATAGTAGGAATATGGGCAGTTAAAAATCATTTAAATAGGGTAATTGATTATACAACTGATAATAATAAAACAACTGGAGAATTTTATGATGAACTTCATAATGTAATAGATTATGTTGGTAGTAATTATAAAACTGAACAAAAATTATATGTTACTGGGATTAATTGTTCTTCAGAAACTGCATATCAAGAAATGATAAATATTAAAAAATTCTATCATAAAGAATATGGCATATTAGCCTTTTATGCTTTTCATTCGTACAAAAAAGGAGAAGTAACACCAGAGCTAGCTCATGAAGTTGGATTACAAGTAGCAAAAGAGATGATATGGAAGAATATATATATGTAAAAAATTAAATAATGATGGAATTTTGTGTAGGAAAGAAAAACAAAGAAGAATTAAACATAATTTATCATTAGATGCATTTAAGGAAGATATTTTATATAGTTGGGGTACAACTACAATTGGAAGGATGCTATCAAACGAAATATATATAGGAAATTTAGTTCAGGGAAAAACTAAAAAGAAAAATTTAAGAGACAAAAGGGAAGTTTCAAAAGATAAATCTGAGTGAATTATTGTTGAAAATACTCATGAACCAATTATTTCAAAGAAGAATTTGAAAATATTTTAAACTTTTTAAATGAACAAAAACTTATTAATCAATAATTAGGTAGATTCAAAATTTGCCTTTTTTATGGTATAATTGAGTAGATTTGTAGCTTTAAGGAGTGATTTTATGCAAAACAAAGACGAAAATACAAGTGTTCAAAAAAGCAATATCAATTGGTATCCAGGACACATGGCTAAAACAAGAAGAGAAATAAAAGAAAAGATAGATTTAATTGATATTATTTACGAAGTAATAGATGCTAGAATGCCAGTTAGTTCTAAGATTGTTGATATTGATGACTTAGTTAAAAACAAACCAAGATTACTAATAGTTACCAAGTATGATTTATGCGATAAAATTGAAACTGATGAAATACTTAGTTATTATCAAAATCAAGGCTATATTGTAATTCCAGTTGATCTTGTAAGTGGTAAAAATGTAAATAAAATTATAACTGAGAGTGAAAAGCTATTAAAAGATATGAATGATTCTCGTAAATTAAAAGGGTTAAAACCTAGAAATATTAGAGCTTTAGTAATTGGATCACCAAATGTAGGAAAAAGTACTTTAATAAATCGTTTAGTTGGCAAAAAAGCAGTATCAATTGGTGATAAACCAGGAGTTACTAAAAATTTAGGCTGGGTTAGAATTCATAATAATATTGATTTATTAGATTCACCTGGTATTTTATGGCCTAAACTTGATAATCAATATCAGGCTTTGATACTAGCTAGTTTATCATCAATTAAAGAAGAAATAATTGATAAACAAAATTTAGCTATCTTTATTTTAAAAATAATGCTAAAATTATATCCAGAAAGAGTAACTGGGAGATATTGTCTTGAAGATGTTACAGATTTAGATGATACTAATCAATTGGATTATGTTTTTTCAACAATTTCTAAGAAACGTGGTTGCCTTAAAAAAGGTGGCTTAATTGATTATGATAAGGTATATAATGTAATTATAAGGGATTTGAAGGACAATAATTTTGGTGTGATAACTTTGGATAGACTTGAAAGGAATGATAATAATGACATTAGATAAGGAAAAAAAATTAGATGAATTAGTGTTAGTTAGTGGCGATACTAAATTTGATGAAATGTTTAATAGTTTAAGCTATAAAGAAAAAATAAAACTTTTAAAAAACATTCTTTCTTCATTAAAAGTTGATTTAGAATGTGAACAAGAGAAATTTAGTAATAGTGAAGACAAAGCTATAATTGAAAATATTACTAAAATTCGCGCTTATTATAGAGAAATAAATGGTTATTTTTTAGAAATTAAAAAATTAGAAAAAGAAAGTAAGATGCAATTAAAAAGAGAAAAAGCAAAGAAAGTTAAAAGCAAAGTAAAAAATTTCTTTAAGATGTAAGAGGCAAATAATGGATGAAGATTTATATAAATATGAAAAAGAATTATGGAATAAAGGAATAGATTATGTTGCTGGAATAGATGAGGTAGGAAGAGGACCATTAATTGGTTCTGTTGTTACAGCATGTGTTATCTTACCAAAAGATTTTTATTTAAAAGGTTTGACTGATTCAAAAAAACTAAGTGAGAAAAAACGTGATGAATATTACGATTATATTATGAAAAATGCTTTAAGCGTTAGTATTGGTATGATGGATGAAAAAGTAATTGATGATGTTAATATTTATGAAGCTACTAAACTTGCTATGTATCAAGCAATTAATAATAGTAAATTAAAGCCTGAACATGTTTTAATTGATGCTATGAAATTAGAGAAATTAGAAATGCCTTCTACTTCTATTATTAAAGGTGATAGTAAAAGTATTTCCATTGCAGCTGCTAGTGTTATTGCTAAAGTAACAAGAGATAGAATGATGATTGAACTTGATAAAAAGTATCCCATGTATGGCTTTAAGAATCATAAGGGTTATCCTACTAAAAAACATATAGAAGCAATAGAAAAATATGGGCTTATAGATGGATATCGTAAAACATTTAAACCAATTAGTACTATGAATTATAAAATAAATGATAAAATTTAATATAAAAATATTAAATAATAATTTTATAGTTGGTTACGTCATTTGATATTATGGAGGTCAATATGGAAAAAGATAATAGGGAATCATTAGATTTTTTTCTTGAAAAATATGGTGTCAGTGAAAAAAATTTATCCGATAAAGAGAAGATGAGGACTTTAAAAGATATTCTTGTTAATATTAAGGTAGAAGAAGACTTTTTAGAAGAAAATTATGTTAATAAAAAGAATAATATATCAGACTCTGAATATGTTAACGGTATAAAAGAATTGTATGTAGACGAAGGATATGCTTATGAACATATTTTAAGAGTTCGTTTATCAATAAGAGAATCTAGAAAATTAAAAGTTAAACAATTCTTTCAGAAGAAAATAGCCTTTTTTAAAAAATAATAGTAGTCAAAAGAGAAAGTAATTATTTTCTCTTTTTTTCATATACTTTGTTAGGAGGTAAATATGTATCAACCATATATTTTAAAATATAATTATAATGCGTTAGAACCATATATTAGTAAAAAGACATTAGAAACACATTATAATAGTCACTATTTAAAGTATTTAAAAAATTTAAATACACTTTTACTTAAAAATGATTTTAAATTTCAATATCCTGTTAGTTATTTATTCCAAAATATTGATGCTTTTCAGGTTAGCGATAGAGAAGAAATATTATATAATGCTGGTGGAGTATTAAACCATGAAATTTATTTTGATAGCATGAAACCAGCTAGTAATACTATAATACCGGAGCCATTATTAAGTAATTTAACTAATAAGTTTGGAAGTATTAATAATTTTATAAAATTATTTAATGATCTAGCTATTTCTTTAAAGGGGAGTGGCTATATATTTTTAGCTACTAAACCAAATGGTGAATTACATTTACTTAGTATATTTAATCAAGACAGTGTATATAGTTTAGGCATGATTCCACTTTTTTGCATAGATGTTTGGGAACATTCTTATTATTTAGATTATCAAAATAATCGTGGTACTTATTTAGATGGTTTTTTAAAAATTATTAATTTTGATTTAGCTAATAAAAAATATCAGGAAGTTTTAAATTTTTGTAAGTAATTTTTATATATTTTATGTATAATATATTAAAGAAGTAAGTTGACAAAATAGAAAATAACTAGTATAAGTTTAATGAAGGATGTGGTTTTGTGGCAAAACATTTAGTAATAGTTGAATCTCCTGCAAAAAGTAAGACAATAGAAAAATATCTTGGTACTGATTATAAAGTTGTATCTTCTAAGGGACATATTAGAGATTTAGCTACAACTGGTAAGTATGGATTAGGTGTTGATGTAGATAATAATTTTGAACCTAGTTATACTTATATTAGTGGTAAAAAGAAATTAGTTACTGAATTAAAAAAAGAGGTAAAAGATGCTGATAAAGTATATCTTGCAACCGACCCCGATCGTGAGGGTGAAGCTATTAGTTGGCATTTAAAAGATGCACTTGGTATAAAAGATAAAGATTATGAGCGTGTTTTATTTCATGAAATCACACATGATAAGGTAATAGATGCCTTTAAAGATACTAGAAAGATAGATGATGATTTGGTAAAAAGCCAAGAAACAAGAAGAATATTAGATCGTATTATTGGATTTCGTTTATCTAAACTTATGCAATCAAAAACAGGTGGAACAAGTGCTGGTCGTGTGCAGAGTGTTGCTTTAAAACTTATTGTAGACCGTGAACGTGAAATTTCTTCTTTCATTCCTGAAGAATATTGGACTATTACATCAATATTTACTGATTTTCAGGTAGAATTATTTGAATATAAGGGCAAAAAAATAGAAATACATAATGAAGAAGAAGCAGATAATATTTTATCTAAATTAAGTAATACTTATAAACTAGTTAAACAAGAAGAAAAGTTAAAAAATAAAAAAAGTAAGCCACCATTTATTACCAGTACTTTACAACAAGAAGCATCAACAAAATTAGGATTTCCAGCTAAAAAAACAATGAGTATTGCTCAAAAATTGTATGAAGGAATTGATCTAGGAAGTGAAACTGTTGGACTTATCACTTATATGAGAACTGATTCTGTTCGTTTATCTGATGAATTTATTAAAACAGGTAAGGATTTTATTACTAGTAATTATGGTAAGGAATATGTAGGATATATAAAGCAAGCTAAAAATACAGAAAATGTTCAAGATGCTCATGAAGCAATTAGGCCAACTAGTGTTCTTAGAACACCACAATCAGTAAAAGAGTATTTAACTAGTGATGAATATAAGTTATATCGTATAATTTATTATCGTGCTTTATCTTCTATTATGGCTGATAGTAAGTTTAATCAAAAAACGGTTTTATTTGATAATAATGAATATTTATTTAAAACAACAGGTCAAACTTTAGTATTTGATGGTTATTTGAAAGTATATGCTGATTATGAATCTAGTGAAGATAAGATATTACCAGAATTTACACAACCATATTATGAAACAGATGTTGTAGGAAAAAAGCAACATTTTACTAATCCACCAGCCCGTTTTACTGAAGCTAAATTAATTCAAGAAATGGAAAAATTAGGTATAGGAAGACCATCTACCTATGCAACAATTATAAGTAATATAAAAGATAGGGGATATGTTACTTTAGATGATAAAAAATTTGTACCAACTGATATTGGAATAGAGGTAACCGATAAACTTCAAGAATTTTTTAGTGATATTATCAATGTTGAATATACAGCGAATATGGAAAATGATTTAGATAAGATTGCATCACATGATGCTAATAATATTCAGGTATTATCTGATTTTTATCAAAAATTTGATCCTATTTTAAAACAAGCATTTGGTGAGATGGAAAAGAAAAAGCCTCAAGAAACAGGAGAGGTTTGTCCTCAGTGTGGTAGTCCTTTAGTCGTTCGTAAAGGCAGATATGGTGAATTTACAGCTTGTAGTAATTATCCAACTTGTAAATATATTAAAAAAGAGGAAAAGGAAGTTAAAGAACTTATGACTTGTCCAATCTGTAAGAAGGGTAAGATTATAGAAAAAACAACTAAAAAGGGTAAAATCTTTTATGGCTGTGATAACTTCCCTAGTTGTAAAACAGCAACATGGGATATTCCTACTGGAGATATTTGTCCTGAATGTGGCAATCTTTTAGTAGAAAAAAATGGTAAAATAAAATGTAGTAATGCAAAATGTGAATATGAAAAATAGCGAAAACTTAATTCGCTATTTTTTTCTAATTTTATTGAATAAATGACAGTTATACCTTATAATGGATATATAAAGAATATGTAAATATAATCTTGTTAGGAGTTTAATTATGAGTAAAAAGAAGCAACTATTAATTAGTATAATTTTAATATTATCTGTATTATTTATAACACTCGGGATTAGTTTCTCCCTTTTTAGTTATATGAAGGAAGGTAGTAAAGAAAATGTAATTAAACTAGGTTCTATAACTTTCAAATATACTGAAGGTAATGAACTAGGTAACGGAATAAGTATAACGGATGCTTTACCAATAAGTGATGATGAAGGTAAAATTCAAATAGGTGAAGGAAAGATATTTGATTTTAAAGTAGAAGCTAATTTATCACGAAGCGATATAGAGTATCAGATAGTTGCTGAACCAACAGAAAATAGTACTATGCCACTTGATGCTATTAAGTTTTATTTAACGGATATTACAGATGGTACTGAAGAAGAGGTTAGTTCAACAGTTGACTTAGATGGTAGTGTTAAAACCTTAGATAAATATCAAGACACTGATATAACTAATGTAAGTGGTAAAACTGTTTATCATGAGACTATTTTAAAAAATACTAAAGGTTATGTAAAACAATTTAGAGCTAGATTATGGTTAAGAGATGGACTTGATTGGTCTGATAGTGAATATATGGGTAAGACTTTAGCAATACGTATTAATGTTTATGCAAATAGTAATCGCGATATGGCATCAACTGATACATCAAGTCCAAGTGATACGAGAATAGAAAGAATTGTTGCTAATAATAAATACTTATTTACTAGTGTAGAAAATGAAAGTTATCAATATACTGTAACAGTTCCAAATGAAGTAACACAAGTTAATTTATCAGTTATACCTACTTCAACTGAAGCAACAGTTGAAATATCTTCATTAAGTGGAAGTTATAATTTATTAGTAGGAGATAACTTTTATAAAGTGAAAGTAGTAAGTAGTAATAAAGAAAATAGTTACGAGTATATTTTAAGAGTTATAAGAGAAAAAAGTAGTAATACTAATTTAGCTAGTTTAACGGTAGGTAACTATGATTTAGTTCCAGCTTATAGCGATGATATTAACAATTATCAGGTAGAAGTTGATTATGATGTTACAAGCGTAAATGTTAGTGCTAAAGTAGCAGAAGATACTCAAAGTATTACTGGACTTGGTAATTATAATCTAGATATTGGATCTAATGAAATAATAGTTAGAGTTGTAAGCGAAGATAAGACTGAAAGAATAATAAGAATTATAGTTGAAAGAAAAAAAGCAGATGATGCTTCAATTAAAAATGTAGAAGTAAACGGGTATACGCTTAGTTTTGTAGAAGAAAATATTTATCAAGTAGTAGTACCTTATAGTGTTAATAAAGTATCACTAATTAATGTATCAACAACAGGAGCAACAGTAACTAATATTGGTGAAAAAGAATTAAAAGTAGGAATTAATGATTATAGTGTAGAGGTAATTAGTGCTAGTTTAAATGTAAAGGCTACTTATGTAATAAGAATAGTAAGAGAAGAAGACAATGATAATACTTTAAATAGTTTAACCTTATCTGAATGTAGTTTGTTTCCAGAATTTAGTTCTGATATAACTAGTTATACTTGTACAGTTGAAAATAGTGTTACAGAAACTATAGTAGCAGCAACTGCAAATAGTAGTGTAGCAAGTATTACAGGATTAGGAAAGAAGAGTTTAAGTGTTGGAGATAATACTATTGAAGTTATAGTTAAGGCTCAAAACGGTGATGAAAAGATTTACACGGTAAGTGTACATAGGAAATCAAATGATACTAGTTTAAAGGAATTAGTAGTGTCAGGATATAATATTTCACCTGTATTTAATAAAGATACAACTAATTATACATTAAGTGTTCCATATGATGTTACAGAAATATCATTAATAGCTACTCCTACTAGTAACTTAGCTAATGTGACTATGACAGATAGTAAGAATTTAACGGTAGGTGCTAATTTAGTAAAAATAACGGTAACAGCAGAGGATGAAAGTACAAGAGTTTATCAAATAACGGTAACAAGAAAACAAGATACTAATAATGATTTAAAAAGTTTAAGTTTAACAGGTTGTACTTTATCACCTGAATTTAGTAAAAATATAACTAGTTATTCTTGTACTGTAGAAAATAGTATTACAGAAACTATAGTAGCTGCTAGTACAGATAGTTATGTTGCTAGTGTTACTGGTATTGGAAATAAAAATTTATCAGTAGGAGAAAATACTATTAAAGTAGTAGTATCAGCACAAAATGGTGTAGAAAAAATATATACAGTAGTTGTTACTAGAAAACCAAATAGTGATGCCAGCTTAAAGAGTTTGGAAGTAACAAATATGACAATGATACCAACATTTGCAAAGGATACTTTGTTATATACTTTAACAGTGCCATATAGTGTAGATAATATTACTATAACTGGAGAATCTTCTATGAGTGTAGCAAATGTAGAAGGATTAGGAAAAAAAGTATTAAGTGTTGGAGAAAATAGTTTTGATATATTAGTAACTGCAGAAGATAAAGTAACTACTAGAACTTATAATTTAACAGTAACAAGAGAAAAAGATACAGATACCAGTTTAAAAAGCATTGGAGTAACTGGATATGATATCGTAAAAGTTGATAATAATAACTATACCTTAACAGTAGAAAATAATATAACTAGTGTAGAAGTAGTGGCAACAGCAACAAGTTCAGTTGCGATTGTAACAGGAACGGGTAGTAAAACACTAAATGTAGGAGAAAATATTATTAAAGTAATAGTAACTTCTCAAAATGGGAATGTGTCTACTTATAATGTTAAGGTAACTAGAAAAGCAAGTAGCGATGCTACATTAAAGAGTTTAACAGTATCAAGTGGTACTTTATCACCAACTTTTAGTAGTAGTACAACATCTTATACTGTAAGTGTTCCTTACAGTGTAACAAGTTTAACAGTAGCTGCTACCGTTAATAATAGTGAAGCTAGTGTAGAAGGAACAGGTAGCAAAACATTAGCGGTAGGAGAAAATAAGATAAATATAGTAGTAACTTCGGGAGATAAAACTACAAAGACTTATGTAGTAACAGTAACAAGAGAAAAAGATACAGTAAATACTTTAAAGAGTTTATCTTTAACAAATTGTACCTTATCACCAACATTTAGTAGTAGTACAACAAGTTATTCTTGTACTGTTGCAAATAGTGTAACATCAACTACTGTTGCAGCTGTATCTACTAGCAGTGTAGCAACTATTACAGGAACTGGAAGTAAGACATTAAATGTAGGAGATAATACACTAAATATTGTAGTAACAAGCCAAAGTGGAAGTATAAAAACGTATAGTGTGAAAGTACATAGAAATTCAAATGATGCTAATCTTAGTAGTTTAAGTGTAACTGGGTATACTATATTACCAACTTTTAGTAGTAATACAACAGCATATACTTTAACGGTACCAAATACAACGAGCAGTATTACAGTAAATGCTAATAAAAGCAATACTTATGCAAGTATTAGTGGAACTGGAAGCAAGAATTTAAATGTAGGAAGTAATACGATAAAGATAATAGTAACAGCAGAAGATGGAAATACTAAAGAGTATACAATTACTGTAAAAAGAAAAGGAATTGATACAATTACCTTATCAGCAAAGAGTACTACTTATACGGGAAGTGCCATATCTGCAAATACTGCAAGTGCTACTAGTAAAACAACAATTACATATACTTATTATTCAACAACTAACTGTAGTGGAACGGCATTAACAAGTGTGCCAACAAATGTTGGAAACTATAGTGTAAAAGCAGTAAGTAGTGGAAATGGTGATTATGAAGCAGGAAGCAAGTGTGTAACACATACCATTACAAAAGGTACACCAATAATAAGTTTAACTGCAAAAACGGCTGAAGCAACAGGAAGTAGTATTACAGCAAATGCTGCAACTGCCAAAAATCCAAATGGAACAGCAGTAACTCTAACCTATAGCTATACATATTACGAAGGAACTGATTGCGATGAAGATAATTATCTTGCTGGTGCCCCTTCAAAACCTGGTAATTATAGTGTTAAGGCAACGAGTGTTGCAACAAGTAATTTATATATAGCTACTAGTGGTTGCATAGCACATACTATTACTAAAAATACAAACAACAACTTAAGTAGTTTATCGATTACTGGATATAGTATTTCACCAACTTTTGCATCAGGGACAACATCTTATACAGTAACAACAGAAGCAAGTAGTGTAACAGTAAATGCTAAAGCATCATCAAGTCTAGCAACAGTAACAGGAACAGGAAGTAAGAGTTTAAGTTGGGGTAGTAATGCATTAAATGTAATTGTAACTAGTCAAAGTGGAGTAGTGAAAACTTATAAAATTACAGTTACAAATCAAAGACCAACGGCACCAACATTGACAGGTGGTAGTAGCAGCTTTGTGTCAACCGCACCAACTATAAAAGTGTCAAGTGCTGGTACAGCAATTAGTGGTGTAAAACATTATGAATACTATAAATCTACATCAAGTACAGCACCAACTGATTCAACAACAGCAACAGGAACAACTAGTGGTAATCTGACAGTAAGTGATGAAGGTACAACATATATTTGGTATAGAACAGTATCTAAAAATGGCAATAAAAGTGCATGGACAAGTAGTCCTCAAGTTGTTAACTTAGATACCATTACTTATGATAGCTATGAGGTCAAAAATTTAACATCTGCAGGTTATGATATTTACATATATGGTGTTAAAAGTACGCTAGGAAATATTGAAAAAGTGCAGTTTCCAACGTGGACACCTTATGGTGGACAGGATGATATACAGAAATCATGGCAAACAAGCAGCATGGCTAGTGGTACAAATTTAGGAAATGGAACTTGGAAATATCATATAAATATTGCAGATCATAATAACGAAGGTGGATCATATGTAACACATATTTATGTGTTTGATGAATTGAGTAACGTAAAAAGAGTTGTTGCAATGCATCAAATTGTTAAAACAGACAATTACGTTAACAGTTTATATTTAGCGAGTGGTAATGATAATTTTAACAATGACAAAAGTTATACTTTATCAAACACTTTAATTAATGATAATTTTACATATGAATTTGATGCAGTACCAACTGTAACTACCCCAATATATAGCAACGGAACATTTGCAGCAACTGGTTCAAATATACACAATTTTATTATTAGTGAGCCACATACTGGAGACAATGTAACTAATGCTGGAATAGGTTTAGCAATAGGTACAAATGGTGCTGTAGCAATTGCTCACTCTGGCGGATATTATTATACATTATTAAATTATAGTGGAGATTTATCGGCTCAGCATAGATATAGATTTACAATTAAAGATAACGTTCCATACTTATATATTGATGGTAAGCTAGTTGCAAGTGGTATTTCGCCATTATCTCCAATTGTTACTTTAACAACTAACACAATAGTTGGAACTGGAGTATATGGTTCATATAAAGGTTGGGCTAATAATTTTGTATTATACAATACAGCAAGATAAAAACCTAAAACAAGAGCCAAAATAATTTTTACTATTTATAAATGGTAGTAGTACCATCAAAATAATTGATATTGTTATCACACCATTCTTTGTCTGGCTCATTACCACTTCCAAATGCTTCTGTTAAGTCTATAAGAATTAAATCATCGCTATATGAATATTCTGTAGCGCCACGTTGGAAGTTTCTTATATACCATGTTTGATTTAAATATGTTGATGTTGTTACTTGTTGTATGGAAGATAATCTAGTCCAATTCGTAGTTTTAATTTTCTTTTCTGTAAATATAATATCTGCACCTAAAGCATCTGAATAGTACCATTCGTATCTTGAATCATATGTACTTACATATTCAAATGTGTTTGAAGATTTGAACATCAATGAACTGTAATATTTATGATTTAAAGTTGGAGCTGTGACTGATAATTTTTGCATTGTCATAGCAGTTAAGTCAGCACCATTATCATGATTAAATCTTAAAGAATAATTTCCAGAATAACTATTAGTAGATAACGCTACATTAACATATTCCCAATTACTTAATCCATTTTCAAAAGAACCATTTACTATTAAATTAGTTATTGTATATGCATGATTTGTGGTATCTAAGTTAACAACTTTAGCAATTTAGTTTTTTTACATATATTAAAAAATATTTAAATATTTATGTAAAGTTGGTAATTTTTAAATGGTGTACAATACAATATTTCTTTTGTAAAGTAAATATATATGGTGATATTTCTTTGAAAAGATATGTTTTTCTAAAATCAGTTATAAAATATCATTATGAAGTGAAGAGGGTAATTAAAAATATATAAAAAGATAGCATAATTTTTTACTTATGCTATCTTTTTTTACTATTTAACATTCTTAATGAAATTAAATATTATTTAAGTTAAGCACTAAATGACTAATCATTAATATCAATCTTAGTGCTTTATAATATATATTTACGTATCAGAAACAAAATGCTAATTACTCAACTAATTTTTATTTATAAATGGTAGTAATACCATCAAAATAATTGATATTACTATCACACCATTCCTTGTCAGGTTCATTACCACTTCCAAATGTGCTAGTTAAATCTACTACTAATAATCCATCAAAATGCAAAATACTTCCTATGACATCATCATTATTACCCTGTGCTAACATAATTTTTAAATAATTATATTTTGCATAGTTAGTATAATTTGATAAAGAAAGCCACTTTTGAGTATCTATTTTTCCATAAACAGTCATCATATTTGTAAAGTATTGATCATTGGGGTTATTTTCGTTATACCAATAATCAGCCTTTTCAGTAAATTCTAAATAAAAATATGGATTAATTTTTGAAGACTCAACCAGTACAGAAACTTTTGCATATATTTTATGTCCTTGAAGGTTATTTACATTTGGATAAGCCGTTCTTAAAAATGCTTGGCTATCTTTTAAAAATGCAATTCTTAGTGTTTTTGTTCCATATTTAGCAAAACTGCTATTATCATAATTGTATACCCAAACATCATTACTATCATAATTACCCCATTCGGAAATTCCATCTTCGAATGAACCATTAGTAACTAAGTTTTTAGTTGTACAATTACTACTACATGTTGTTGGAACAGTTACACTTGTACTACCACCCAGTATACTATTTCCAGCATTATCATAAATATAAACGTGAGTATTATAATCACCATGTTCATTATTATGATCATATATTGAAACATGATAATACCATGTCCCGTTCTCTAAGTTTGTACCACTAGCTATTTTGCTTGTTTGCCAAGAATTTTGTATATCATCCTGTCCACCATAGGTTGTCCAAGTTGCAAATTGAACACGATTAATTCCACTTAATGCATCACCCACACCATAAATATAAACATCATATCCATCTGTCATAATATTTTTTACTTCAATATTTGAATTATATGGGTATGGTGATGTAGTATCTAATTTAACAACTTTGGCATCATTATAATTATGATTTTATCTATATTTTATAAGGGTAATAGGTTGCTTTTGAAAATTATATTTTTTATCTTTTGGTTAAAATTTACTGCTACTAATTTTGGTAATAATTTAATTAAAAATTACCTATGTAATATTTATATATATAAAAGTTGTGTATAAAATATCATAGAAAAGTTAATTTTTTTATTATGTATATTCTAAAATGTTACATGATTTTATTGCTTTAACTAATTAATTGATTGCATTGTAAAAATGTTTATATTTTGCGGTTGTAAAGTGTATTTTTATAAGTGTCAACAGCTTGTTTTAATTTTGATACTATTATATAATTACATTATGTACGTTATGTGTGATAGTTGTGGGGTGGTTTTATGGCAAAGTATATGTTTAGAGTTTATTTGCATAATGGAGTAGAAGATGTTGTTCCTAGTGGATTACCTGGAACGGATTTACATGATTTAGATAAATTTGTTTTTGATTGCGGTAGTTATTCTCATTTTTTAAGATCTTTAGCTAATGAATTTGGTTTACGAGTAGAGGATATTACTAGAGTAAGTATTTATCGTGTTAAAAAGAATGTTGAATTTAAAGTTCCGTTCAATAATACCTATCTTAATAGTGCTTTAAATACTTTAACTACTAAAAAAGTGGTTGGTCTACATGGCAATAGAATAGATGCAGTAGTAGTTCCTAAGACTAGTCCTAGTTATATTGAAATGAAAAAGTTTTTACTATCAAATATTGGCAATAATTCCTTTTTTAGTGATATATATACTTATAACAATCAGTTTCAACGTCTTTTAATTGAATATTCTCAAGCATTAAAAACAGATCTTGATAATTTAGAAGATGTTCTTAATTTTGAAGAATTAAAACGTAGAGTGGAAAATGAATTAAGTATATATAAAAACTATCGTGGCCTTTGTTTAGCACGTAAAAAACATGAAGATAATCTAAGAAAAAGTAGTGATATAAAATCTAGTATTTATGTAAGTCCCCAATTTCCAACTGATAATATTTCGTTACATCCTTTAACCAAAGATGAGACAGAAAAAATCAATTATCAAGCACGTATTAATCAAGTTAATCAGTATGTTAATTTGTTAGGTGAAGAAAAAGAAGAGTTTTTAGAAGCTGACGAATTAGATATTGTACATAATTATCGTTAGGAGCATTATGAATTACTTAACTGATTTTATTAAATATTTAGAAGTTGAAAAAAGAGATTCTAAATATACAGTTTTAAATTATGAATTAGATATTAAACAATTTCTTGATTATTGTATTAAAAATAATATTGATTATAAGAAGATAACCTATATACAGGCAAGGGCCTATACTAATTATTTGTATACTGTTTCGTTAGAAAAGGCATCATCTATAAGTAGAAAGATATCTGCTATTAGGGGATTTTATCGTTATTTAGCTAATTACAACATAGAAAATGATTCTTTTTCTTTACTTAAATTACCAAAAAAAGCAAAAAGATTACCACATTATTTCGAGTACAATGAATTAACTTGTTTATTTGATTCAGTACCTTTAAATACCCCACTTGGTGAAAGAAATGCGCTTATACTTGAAATGTTGTATGCTACTGGTATTCGTGTTGGAGAATTAGTTAATATTAAATTAAACGATATTAATCATAGTGAAAAGACAATTAAGATTTTAGGTAAAGGTAATAAGGAAAGAATAGTTTACTATAATAAAGTTACTGAAAATAGACTTATGCTTTATTTAAATGATGGTTTTATAAAACTAAATAAAAAGAATAGTAATTACTTATTTCTAAATAATTTTGGTGGTAATTTGACAACTAGAGGGGTTGAAAAAATACTTGATGAAGTAATAAAGAAAACGCAACTTACTAAGCATATTACACCACATATGTTAAGACATAGTTTTGCTACACATCTATTAAATGAGGGGTGTGATTTGTTATCAGTTCAAGAGTTATTAGGCCATGAATCATTATCAGCTACTAATATTTATACACATGTTACTAATGATCGCTTAAAGGAGGTATATTTTAAGAGTCATCCTAGAGCTAAAAAGTAGCATTTTTTTCTTATATTTAACTCTTTGTATCAAAAAATTAAAAAACCTCTTTTAAGATACTTGTTTTTGCTTTATAATATTATTAAAGGAGAGTAGGAATATGAAAAAAGTAAAAAAGAAACAAGAAAATAGTAGTTTCTTGCAAAAATTTTATGCTTTTTGGGCTAGTCTTTCAGATAATACAGCTAAGCTTAGCAGAAAAGATTTTATCATCTTAGGAATATTAGTTGTTTTTTATCTTATTATTTCTTTTTATCATCTTGGTACTTTGAATAGTCCAAAAACGTATTATAATTTTAAGACTGAGGGGGAAGTTGTAAGCGTTTACTTATCAAATGGTAGTCAAGATATTTCTAAGATTCGTTATTATACTGGAGCTGAAACTGGTACTTTTAGTGTTATAGCTTCTAATGATGGTGATACTTATCAAGAGATTGCAACACTAGAAGAAAAATCTGTTTTTGCTTGGGAAGACTTAGAAGTTGATGCTAATTTCAAATATTTAAAGTTTGTGTCTAAAACGGATGGAAGTTATATAGGTGAGATTCAGTTATATAACAAATACGGAGAAAAAGTATTAGCACAAGCAATGGATGAACAAAGTATGGTATTAGTTGACGAAATGGATACTGTACCTGCACAAATTAGTTATTTAAATAGTACTTATTTTGATGAGATATATTTTGCTAGAAGTGCTTATGAATATATTCATGGTATAAATGCAATGGAATGGGTACATCCACCTTTAGGTAAATTAATTATGGCACTTCCAATATTATTATTTGGTATGAGTACTTTTAGTTACCGTTTAATGGGTACACTAGCTGGCGTTATAATGATACCAGTTATCTATATTTTAGCTAAGAGAATATTTAAAAATCGTAAATGGGCTTCTTTAGCTGGAATTTTGATGACGTTTGATTGCTTCCATTTTGCACAAACTAGAATGGGAACAGTTGATAGTTTCTTAGTATTATTTATAATGTTATCAGTATTATTCATGTATCAATATATTGATTTAGATAGTAATGCTAAATTAAAAACCAGATTATTGAATTTGTTTTTATCTGGATTATTTATTGGATGCGCTATTTCAACTAAATGGACTGGCTTATATGCTGGACTTGGTTTAGCAATTGTGTTCTTTACTAATTTAGTATATAAGAATGTCGTAAAAAAGGAAAAAGATAAAGATTTATTAAAGGTTATTATATCATGTTGCTTTTTCTTTATAGTGATTCCAATTACTATTTATATTCTTGGATATTTATTATTTCCTAATGTTGTAAATTACCATAATAATAGTATTTCAGGAATTTTAAAACAAATTTCAGATATGTATTATTATCATTCACATTTGACTGAGACACATCCGTTCCAATCAGCATGGTATACATGGCCTATTATGTATAAGCCAGTTTGGTATTATGTTGGTTATTATGGTGGTAATATTAAATCTACTATAGTTGGTATTGGTAATCCAGTTATTTGGTGGAGTGGTATCTTAGCATTTGTTTATGTACTAATTAGTGCTATTAAAACAAGAAAAAAAGAATTATTATTCATTTTAGTATTTATTTTATGTAATTTCTTACCATATGTATTTATTGGTAGAGCTATGTTTATGTACCATTATTTTCCAACATTACCATTTATAATGTTAGCTATTGTTGCATTTATTAAATGGATAACTGAAAAGATAAATAATAATAATGTATATATTTACTATACAATACTTGTTATATTTACTTTTATGATATTTTATCCAGTTATTTCAGGAATGCTAACAACTAGTGATTATATTGATAGTTTGAAATGGCTATCTAGTTGGATATTCTAAAATGTTATATAGTAATTGGCCTACTATTGATTTACATGGTGAAGATAGAAAAACGGCAGAATTATTGGTTAGACAGTTTATTGATGATAACTGGCGTTTAAAAAACAAAAAACTTGTTGTGATTCATGGAATAGGAACAGGAATACTAAAAAAACAAGTACATGAAATGTTAAAAAAAGACAAGAGAGTAGAAAAATATTATATTGATTTTTTTAATGTTGGTTGTACTTTGATTGAATTAAAAGAAAATATTGACAACTAAAGCGTTTGGTGCTATAATACAGCACATAAAACGAGGGGGAATTTATATGTATACTGAAGAAAAGAAAAATAATAATTTACTTATTAATTTTATCTTAAAACTAATCTTGATTATAGTATTTGTTTTATTACTTGTATGGTTAGTACCATGGCCTAATATGGATTCATTAAATCCACTAAAGGATCAAATTTTTAATGCTAACTTACAAACTATGAAGGAAGCTGGTATTTCTTATTTCACTACTGAGAGATTACCTGCTGAAGTAGGAGATAAAACAACTATAACTCTTCAAAAGATGTTAGACTTAAAATTAATTATACCATTTACAGATCGTGATGGTAATTCATGTGATGTTACAGCATCTTATATTTCTCTAGAAAAGAAAGATACTGAATATTTGATGAAAGTTAACTTAAAATGTGGTGAACAGGAAGATTATATTTTAGTACACTTAGGATGTTATTCTTATTGTACTACTGATATTTGTGAGGCTAAACCAAATAATACAGAAAAACCTTCTACAAGTCCAAAACCATCTCAGACTAATAAGCCAACACCAAAACCAACTAGTACTCCAACATCTAATCCAAAACCTACAGCTACACCAAAACCAACAAATACTCCAACACCTACTGCAACACCAAAACCAACTAATACACCGGTACCAACTAGTACTCCAACACCTACTGCAACACCAAAACCTACTAGTACACCGGTACCAACTAGTACTCCAACACCTACTGCAACACCAAAACCAACTCCAACTGCAACTCCTAAACCTGATAATAAGGTTGAATATCAATATGCTAAAGATGTAGCTGGATATTGTAGTAACTGGGGTCAATGGGTTCAAAAAATAAAAACTGCAAATGATGGCGTTGTATTTGAACTTACTGATAAAAAAGAAGTAGTTGATCTTGGTACTAAGCTTGTTCAATATGGAACAAAAAATGTTTATAAACAAGTACAAGTAACACAAGGACAAACTTATACTATGGGTCATTATACATATAAAGTATGTACTAATTATTCATATGTAGCTGATAAGAGTACTGTATATAGAATTGATAGTGATTGGGCTTATGTAGATCAATGGTATCAAGGATATAATCCACCTGAAAACACTGTAACCGAACGTTGGATTTTCCAAGGTGTTGATTTTAGCCAATGTGGTAATGATTGTACAAATCATCCTTATGTAATTTATAGAAAACAAACAAGACAAGCAACACCATATACAACTTATTCAAATATTACTGCTACATGTACACAAGTAGAAGATAGATCAATTGAAATTTTAGGAACAAGAGTTGTTTCTGAACTTAAAAAAGTATTTGCTGGTACTGAACCAATTTATGCTAATGTTAGATATTATAAAATGCGTACTTGTGATTCATTTGTAAATGCTTACACTGATTACAAATGGTCTTCAAGTAAAAATGATCAATCACTAATAAACAGTGGTTATAAAATTACTGGCGTAACTAGATAAAAAGGAGTGGTGAATTATGGATAACGTCATGTTACCTGAAATGAAAAAGGTTGTATTTGGTACAAACCGTGAGTTATATAATAAAAAAGGCAAGTTAGCAATAGAAAAAGTAATAATGTTTCCTGAAGATGGAAAGCCTATTATTGTTGATTTGGTTAACTATTCTGATGAAGCAAAAGAAGAAAAATTGGATAAGTTATCTAAATCATTAAAAGCAGCTGGTGTTAATGCAACTGATAATTATTTTACAGATAGCAAGAGCTTTGTACATTATTATGAGAAAGCTTTAAAAGCACAAGTTAAAAAAGACAATAGTAAATTAAAAGCAGCTTTAATTGGATTAGGTATTACAGCCGGTGTAGTTGGAGTTGGTAGTGCTGTTGGAATTGGTGCTTATAATCTTGCTAATAATAAAGGTGTTAGTGTAGAAGATACTGATGATAAACTTGCTGATGTTCCAGATATAAGTGATAAAGATTGGCAATTTTATTTAAATAATGCTCTAGATACTACTCAAAAAGAAGTTTTCCAAGATAGAATAACTAAATGGCTTACATCTGTTAATGGCAAAGAAGATTGGGAAAAAGTTACTTTAACTGAAGATAAAATGAATGAACTTGGCTATGATAGCACAAATTGTTTATATGGTTTTACAGCAGAAGAAGCTTATTCACTTATGTTAAGATTTGGTAATTATTCAGATAGTGAATATACATCAATTACTGGTGGAAAATCAATTGATGTTGTTAAGGTAATGGATGATGCTCATAGTTCAAGTAATGGAGCTTTAGCTAGTATAATATATTATTATATTAATAGTGATGAGTGCGATTTAAAAATAGATAAATTAATTAATTTTAGTGATAAAGAAGTCGAAAAAATTAATGAAATTGAAGGATTACTTAGAGAATATAAAGAGTTAGAAGCTGATAGTACAAAAGCTGGTGAAGCTGAAGCTAAAATGCATGAAATCAAGTCTTGGCTTAATGAATATGCTCATGATGTTGATTATGATCAAAGTAATGCTAAATCTTATATTTTAAGAACATTTGTACAAGCAGCAAGTGTTATTTCTGTAAAGCATGGTTATAAAGATCAAACTGAGATAGAAGTATATGATAAAACTGCAGGCGTTAATGTTAGTAAACAAATTACGACTCAATTATTTGATGAAATTATGATTCGTGACTTGGTAACTGGATACTTATATAGTAATGACAATGAAATGTTTGATTCAGCTAGTTATTTAGAAGAACATGGTATTTCTAGCGATAGATATCAATTGATGATGTCAGATGTAGCTATGAGTATTGCTGATAAGTCTTGTAGTAGTCAATCAGAAAAGCTACAACAAGCTAATGACTTTATGGCTAAGTTAAGACAAAATGATTCTTTAGCTGAAGCTGCATATGCTGCAACTAAAGACATTAAAATTGATTTAAATGATACTAATAATGTTATTACTGATTGGGATAAATTAGTAAATGGTACTTACGATTCTAGTGTTTTGATTGAAAAATTAAATGATTATTTAGTGAAAAAAGAAATTTACCCAGAAAATACAATGTACTTTTTGAAAGAAAAAGCTGTTCAAGATTATATTGATTATTTAGATAATAATGGAGTTACTGCTGGTAAACCTGGTGACTTTATTGAAACAGAAACAGAAAGAGTTACTGCAACACCAAATGAAATGACACAGGAAAATGCAAATGCATTAAATCATGAAAATCAAGTTGTAACTCCAGAACAAGCAATGGAAGAAGCAAGACAGGAAAATTACGAGAAAACTGGTCTTTATGATACTTCTACTCCTGGATCAGAACCAAAAGTAGAAGAAGAAGTTAGAAATAGTGATGATTTCCAAGCAAGAATGCAATTTTTACAAGGTATTTATAACGCAACATTTAATCATGTTGTTGGTCATAGTGTTGTTACTGATACGGTAGATACTTCTAATACTTATGGTCAAGTTTATACTGATAGTTGGGCTAACTCTAGTGATGAAGAGATTGTATTTAATTATAATTTGGCAATAGAAGATGCTAAGAAATATTTAGATGATTTATCTCATGATGGTGAAACAATAGAAGAAGATGTTACTATTAATCCTGAATATAAGGATGCAGAAATTTATCCTGATAGTCAAGCACCAGTTGAGAGTGTTGATAAAAAAACAAATAATGAAAATACTAGTACTGTAGAAACTCCAACTGATACTGTTAAACCTAGTGAACCTCAACAGGGTAATAATAGTACTAATGATACTCCTTCTAAAGATAACAATAATGATAAGCCTTTTGAAGGTATAACTGATAAGGAACCTACTGATTATGCACCAGTTGTAGATGATAATACAACAGTAACACCTGATAATAGCAATAGTGATGTTGTTAATATAGAAGATATGACTGATGAAGAATTAGAAGAGTTTTTGAAATATTTAAATAGTACTTTAAATTCTGCTAATGAACAATCTATGTCTGATAGTAATGCAACTTTAACAAGTGATAATCAAGTAGTAGATGGAATAGTAAGTGAAGCTCCTACTGGTTATGCACCAGTTGTAAATGATAGCGAAGATAATAGTAATTATAGTTCAAGTTTCGATGTTGAAAATATGACTGATGAAGAGTTAGAACAATTTATATCAGCATTAAATAATACAGTTGATTCAGAAGAACAAGTTAAAACAAAATAATATTGACAATTATGCATAATTTATGTATAATTAAATAGAATTTAAAGAGGAAAGAGATTAAAAATCCACCTGATAGCGAATAGTTATAGGTAAAGAGCCGGTATATATATAATTATATTAATGGTTTTTTAAGGTGGATTTTATATCCACCTTTTTAATATTATGGAGGTGTTTTTTATAGCAAGCAACAAAAATGGTCAGCTTATTAATGAGCAAATAAGAAATAGTCATGTTTTAGTAATTGGTCCTAATGGTGAACAAGTAGGAGTAAAACCAATTCAAGATGCATTAACATTAGCTAGTTATGCTGGACTTGATTTAGTTATGCTAAATCCTAATCAAGATCCACCTGTTTGCAAAGTAATGGATTATAATAAATTCCGTTATGAAAAGCAAAAAAAAGCAAAAGAAGCGTTAAAGAAACAAAAAGCTAGTAGTTCTGATTTAAAGGAATTTCGTTTATCACCAGTTATTGATGTTGGCGATTTTGATACCAAACTTAAGCAAGTACGTAAGTATCTTGAAAAAGGCGATAAGATTAAATTAACGATTCGCTTTAAAGGAAGACAAATGGCTCACACTGAACTTGGACGTGAAGTTTTAGAAAGATTTGCATCAAAATTAGATGATATTTCTGTTATAGAACAACAAGCTAAACTAGATGGAAAAAGTATGATAATGTTGTTAACACCAAAAAAAGAAAAATAATAGGAGGATACTATGGGAAAATTAAAAACACATAAAGGAATGAAAAAAGTACTTAATGTTAGAAAAAGTGGAACAATCACAATAGGACATCCAGGAACTAGACATAATACTGGTAGTAAATCAGCTTCATTTAATAGAAATGGTAGAAAAAAAGCTGAATTAAGTAGAGCAGATAGAAACAGATTAAAAAATATAATTTAATTTTAAAATTAGGAGGGAAAAATTATGGCAAGAGTTAAAAACGGAGCTACAACTAAGGCTCGTCATAAAAAAGTATTAAAACAAGCAAAAGGATACTTTGGTAGTAAACATAGATTATATAAAACTGCTAAAGA
>CAKOXL010000020.1 GCA_934130105.1 uncultured Bacilli bacterium
ATAAAAAAAGAAAATCAAATTTATTATAAAATTCAACTTTCTTTATTATTTGCCCCAAAACTCTTTACACTAACTTTAATAACTATAATTTAATGGTGATAATATCATATATTTAAGTTTTAATGAAACTTTAAATGTGTCTTTATATAATAAAGTTGTTTTTTGAATCATATAATTATGATATAATGAATATGGATGTGAAGAATATGAGAATTATAGTTAGTGCTGGTGGTACGGGTGGACATATTTATCCAGCTTTAGCAATTATTAATAAAATCAAAGAAATGGAACCTAATAGTGAAATATTATACATTGGTACTAAAGATAGAATGGAATCTAGCATTATTCCAAGTAAGAATATTCCATATTTTGGTATAGAAATAAAAGGACTTAATCGTAAGAATATATTTAAAAATATAACGGTTGTGAAACAATTTTTTGACAATGTAAAAATTATAAAAGCAGAAATTAAAAAATTTAACCCTGATGTCGTAATTGGAGTTGGTGGGTATGTTACGGCACCTGTTATTTATAGTGCTAAAAAATTAGGTTATAAAACATTTATTCATGAACAAAATTCTATTCCTGGTTTATCAAATAAATTCTTAGTTAGATACGTTGATAAAATAGGTGTTAGTCTTCCTGATTCAGTTAAGTATTTTCCTAAAAATAAAACAGTATTTACTGGTAATCCAAGAAGCGAAGAAGTATTTAAGAGCAAGGAAGTTTCTAAGAAAATGCTTAATCTAAACTTAGATGAAAATAAAAAATTAGTTCTTATAGTTATGGGCTCATTAGGTTCAACTACTATGAATAAAAACTTAAAAGAGACGCTTTTTCTTTTTAAAGATAAATCATATGAAGTAGTTTTTGTTACAGGAAAAAATTATTATGATGATTATAAAAAGATTGAATGTTCTTCTAATGTTAAAATAGTTCCTTATTTAGAAAACATGCCTCAAGTTTTGAAAAAAACAGATTTAATAGTATCACGTGCTGGTGCTAGTAGCATTTCTGAGATAACAGCTTTAGGTATACCAAGTATATTAATACCTAGTCCATACGTTACTCATAATCATCAATTTAAAAATGCTAAGAGTCTTGAAGATAGAGGTGCAACTGTTGTGATAGAAGAGAGTAAGTATGATGGCAAATATTTAGTTAATAAAATCGATAATATTCTTGATGATAGTGTTCTTTATAAAGAATTGAGTAGCAAAGCTAGTAGTTTAGGGGTAAGAGATAGTGCTACCAAAATATATAAAATATTAAAAAATTTGATAAATGGTGATTAAGATGGATGAATTGATAAAGGAGTTAAAAAAATTAAACTTGGGAAAGATGATTTTTAATGCATCCTTAAAAGAGTTTACAACTTATAAAGTTGGTGGTGTTGCTAGGGTAATTATTTTTCCTAAAAATATTGATGATTTAGTTATTTTAATTAGAAAACTTAAAGCAACTAATGTTAAGTTCATGGTTTTAGGAAATGGTTCTAATGTATTATTTAGTGATTCTGTTTATGATGGTGTTATTATTAAACTTGATGAAATAAATCACATTGAATTTAATGATAATAGAGTGACTTGTGGTGCAGGTGCTAGTTTAATGAAGGTTGCAGCACAATCAATTAGAAGAGGATTGTCAGGTTTGGAATTTGCTGCTGGTATACCAGGAAGCATTGGTGGAGCAGTTTATATGAATGCAGGAGCCTATAAGAGCGATATGGGTTATGTGGTTACAAAAGTAAAAGTACTAACTCCTAAAATGACGGTTATTACTATGGTAAATAAAGAACTTGATTTTCATTACCGTACTTCCTTTTTTAAGAAAAACAAAGACTATATTTGCTTAGAGGCAACAATTAAATTAGTAAAAGGCAATAAGGAAGATATAGAAAATTTAGTTAATGATCGTAAGAAAAGAAGATTAGAATCTCAACCATTAGAGTATCCGTCTGCTGGTAGTGTTTTTCGTAATCCCGATGGAATGTTTGCAGGCAAACTTATTGAAGATTTAGGATATAAGGGTTTAATTAAAGGTGGCGCTATGATTAGTAAAAAACATGCTAATTTTATAATAAACGTTGATAATGCCACAGCAAATGATATTAAAGAGTTAATTGATTTTATTAAACAAGCAGTAAAAGAAAACTATGATGTTGATTTAGTGTGTGAACAAGAATTTATTAATTGGGAGTAGATATGAAAAAAACAAAAAAAAGAATTAAAATAAGGGTTGTACCAATATTAATAACAGTATTTATTTTATTATTAATAGTAATTTTTATTTATTTACTTACTTTAATACCAATAAAAAACATTTATGTAAAGGAAAATAATTATTTAACAGATCAAAGTATTATTGAAGATGCCAAGATAGAAAATTATCCAAGTTTTTTAAAAACAACTAAAGCATCAATAATTAAGAATATTAAAAAAAATCCCTATGTAAAAGATGTTAAAGTTAAAAAAAAGTTACCTGCTAGTATATATATAGAGGTAACCGAAAAAAATATTTTATTTCGTAAAGATGAAGATAAAAAAATAGTATTAGAAGATAAAAGTGAAATTGATGATAATAATTTTTATCAATTACCACTGCTTTTAAATTATGTTCCTGATACTAAATATGATTCTTTTATTAAAAAGATGAATGATGTATCTGAAAATGTTAAAACATTAATATCAGAAATTAGGTATTATCCAAATGAGCAAGATGAAGATCGTTTCTTATTATATATGAATGACGGTAATTATGTTTATCTTACTTTAACTAAGTTTAAACAAATAAATTATTACGAAGAAGTTTTAGAAAAACTAGAAGGCAAAAAAGGAATCCTTTATTTAGATAGTGGAAATCATTTTAAAATAATGGAAGATTAAAATAAAAACATTTATTGAATTTTATATAAAAAAATGTTAAACTATGTTCATAGAATAGAGGGATTTTATGAATAAAGTTGAAGCTTTAACTGCTAAAGATTGGATTTTATCGATTTTAGGAATTATTATATTATTATGTTTTATTATTTTACCACCAGTGTTTCGTACCTTTTTAAAAGATGAAGTTAAATTACCAGAACCAACTACTTATCCAGTTGTTACTTTAAACTGTTATAAGGATAACATTACTTATGATGATTATACTGATAAAGTTAATTTTACGTTTTATAGTCAAAATGCTAAGATAAGTAGTTATTCTAAAAAAATAGAAAGAGTTTATAGTGATGAAATAATATATCAGCAGGAAAAACTTAATTATGGTAAATTAGTAACAGCTTTTAGTGTTATTAATGGATACCAATATTTAGTAACACCAAACGATGATTTATTTAGCTTAATTATAAATGAAGATTATGATTTGAATAAATTCCAAGATACAAAAATTATGATACCAGGTGATGATGATACGACGGAAGTTAAATCAGATTATTATTTAAATGATAATATTGATTCTATTAAAGAAAGTTTAATTAATGATTCTTATATTTGCTCAGAATAGTATTTATAAAGTAAATTATAACTAGTATTAAAATAATATTACTTACCGTTAAATAAAAAGTTATGTTAGTTTTATATATATTATTTAAAATTATTAAAAGTAGGGCTATTGCTGATAAAGTTATATGCTCTTTTTTTTCGTCTATAAATACTTCAATTAATTTTTTTAAAACATATATACACATTATGATAAAAAATAAACTACTTAAAATATGATTTAATGATAACATCACTTCAACACGCTCTAAAATATTTAAAAAAGATATTTTTTTAAATATTATCATGTCTGGATTCTGATATATGTTTGCAAGTTTTATTCCTAAAATAGAAATAATGCAAATTAATTGAATAAAGGTAAGTAGAATAAATGTTATTATAAAAATTAAGGGAACTTTATCACTTTTATTGGATTTGATATTCTTGTTTGGAATTATTAATAATAGCGATAGGGGAATGATTGCAGAAGAAAAGAAATAATTAGAACTTGTAACATGTTCTTTAAAACTAGATGTAAGAAGTGGTTTTATGTTTGATATATCAATATATTTTAGCACCCCTATACAACCAATTATGAATATAAATATATAAATATAGAAGAAAACTTCACTTATTTTACTAATGGTTGATAAGTTTTTACTTACTATATATATAGAGGTTATAACTAATGTTACGGTGATAGTAAATAGGCTTACTTCTTTTAAAATATAATAGTGAATAAAAGCAGTTATATTAGATAAATGGTATATTAATGTAACTAGTATAATAGAGCCTAATGTTAAACAGCTAATAATTTTAATACTTTTTCTACTTTTTTTGATTAATTCTAGAAAACTTGACTGATTATTTTTCTGAATGTATAGTATGATTTTTCCTAATAATATAATGATGCATCCACCAATTAATATATCTAAAATAGAGTCTGTTTTACTAGTTGTTGTTAAGTTATAGTAACCTATATTTATAATGAATGAATTTAATAAGAAAAAAATTAGGGTACCATACTGTAATTGCGTTATATTATTTTGTTTCATAAATGGCATCTCCTTGTAAATAGTTTTCTTTTTCCTTTAAAACGAAAGTAAAATTGAAAGTTAGTTTTTCTAATAAGTCAGGAGTGTTTTTATAATATGAATAATTATTTTTACGTACCTTTTCAGTTAGTTTTAAAATGTCATAATCTTTTTCTTGATATTTTTTTAAAAAGTTTTCTAGATCTATTTTGGTTTGATTTATAAAATCTTTATCTTCGTCTATTGTTGTTAAAAATTTGAAACTTATGTTATTATTTTTGGTTGTAATTATGGTTTGATTGTCATAAATGTTATTACCATTTAAATATGCACGCATAACTTGATTGGATAAAAGATTTAATAAGATACTATCTTTATAGCTTAGTTCTTCATAAACTTTATAATTGTTAATTAAGGTGTATCCTTTTAATGATAATTCATTATCATGATAGCTTATAGTAGGTAAATAGGTATTACCATTAATTAATAATTCTTTAATCATTTCTTCAAAATCTTTAGTTCTAGTTATGGATGTTTCTTTTTGGTTGGTTTTAACTAGATTGTTTATATCTTCTGCTAATACTTTCTTTTCCATAAATTCTTTTAATGGTATATCTTTTAATAATACAACATTAAAATTATTTCTATATTCGTTGTTTTCTAAAAAATTAGTCGTAATTTCAATTAGATTATTATTGATTGCATCTTCTGTTAATATTAGTAAATCAATATGTGATAAATATAACTTTTTTTTGCTGTTAATATAAAGTTTATTAAAACTTTCTTCTAAAGATTTTTCACTACTTGATAGAGTAGTTATTTCTTTTTCTATACTCTCATCATTATTGATACCTTCTATTATTTGCAAAGTTAGTTCGTATTTGTTATCTTTATAGTCGATTGCTAATGTATTTACTATACTTAAATCATTTAATTCGGTGTATGATGAACAACCAGATGATAAAAATATTAGTAATATTAAAAATATTATTTTTTTCTTCATATTATCTACCTCGTACTTTATTAATATTAGTAAGTAGTGGGTTTCTTTTTTTGATACCTGGTTTATTTAATTTTAAAATGGCATCTTTTTGTTCTGATTTTATAAATGGAGAGAATGGTGCTAAGTATGGTTTATCAAAAGAATTAATGCTTGCTAATTTTGTTACTAGTAGTATAAGACCTATAAATATTCCGTATATACCTAAACTAGCAGCTAGTATCATTAAAAATATACGCCAGAAACGTATAGCTGATGTTAATTCAATTGATGTAAAGGCAAGACCAGATATAGCGCTAATTGCTACTACAATTATCATAATTGGTGAAATGATACCAGCTTTAACAGCAGCATCTCCTAGGACTAGACCACCAAGAATAGATACAGCAGTTCCCATAGTAGATGCCATACGCATGTCACTTTCTCTTAATATTTCAAATGATATTGTCATTATAATTCCCTCAACTAAGGCAGGAAAGGGTACAGTTGAACGTTGTGCTAAAAAGTTTAAGAGTAAATCGGTAGTTATTGAATCATGGTTATGGGTTGTTATTGCTATATAATAAGCGGGTATAAATATTGCTATTAAAAAGGCTATTACTCTAATAATACGAATAAAACTGGTATTGATAGCTTTTTGGTAATAGTCATCAGGGTTATGAAATAGATCAATAAAAAAGCAGGGTATAATTAGAGCATAGGGACTATTATCTACTAATATAACGTATTTTCCTTCAAGAAGAGCAGTACATACTAAATCGGGTCTTTCGGTAGTAATTATAGTAGGAAAAATGCTGTTTTTATTTATTAAATATTTTTTTAAATAACCACTATCGATGATACCATCAATATTAATTTTTTTTAATTTTCTTAAAATATCACTTTTTAGTTTTTCTTCAGCTATATTGTTCATATATATTAGTCCGACTTTAGTTTTAGTTTGTTTACCAATAATTAGATTGTCATACCATAAGTTTTCGCTTTTTATTCTTTTTCTAATTAGTCCAAAGTTTTTATTAAAATTCTCTGTAAAACTATCTTTAGGTCCACGAATTGATAATTCACTATCAACAGTATTAATCCCTCTATCTAGTTGTTGCTTGGTTTCTACTGCAAATATTTCATAATCATTTATATATACGATGGTGTAGCCATTAAATAATTTTGATAATAACGCTTCATAATCTTCTATTTTAGTACAGCTATGACTAGGTAGGTTGTTAAAAAGGTAGTTGTATAAGTTTTGATTTGTTATTAAATTTTGTTCAATAATGTAGCTTAGGTTTTTTAGTATATAATTAGTTATATCAGATCCACTTGTTAAAACATCGGAATAAATAAGAGTTATTTTATTATCGTTAATTAAAATCTCTTTATATATAATATCATTAGCTTGATTAGTTTCTCGTTTTAATCTATCAATCATATTAGCCTCCATTATTTTTATTATGAAATAAAATAAAAAAAACATGCAAAATAACTTTAATTAACCTTAGAAAAATGCTATTATTATATGTAGTATATAGTTAATAAGGATGGTTTATATGAATAAAAAAGGTTTTACGTTAATTGAACTATTGGCAGTTATTATAATTTTAGGTATATTGTCTTCACTTGCAGTAATTAGTTATGTTAATTATTTGAATAATACTAGGGATAAAGCTTTTAAAGTAGCTGAAAAAGATTTTGTATCAGCTTTAGAAGAAGCTTATGTTGATTGCCTTGATAAACCTTACAATAATACTTTTTGTAGTAATCATACAGAGCTTTATAAGAAGGAAAAAATATATTTAAGTGAATTAGTTCATGATAATTATATTGACGTGATAAAGAATCCTTATAATACTGATGAAAATTGTGATATTAGCACATCTTATATTCAAGTGTCTGGCGAAAGAGATTATGATGTTTGTTTAAAGTGTGGCAATAAAATTAGTAGTAGTTGTGATTAATAGAGAGTGATATTTATGAAAAGTACTTTAATGGTAAATAATGAATATGATGTTACGATATTAAAACAGGATAATTTTGGTTTGGGTGTTGCCAAGGTAGAAAATGTGGTTGTTTTTGTTTCTAATGGAATTTGTGGTGATGTTTGTAGAATTAAGATTACAGCTTTAAAAAAGAATTTTGCTTATGGTGTAATTGTAAAAATGATTAATCCTTCTAGTTTTAGAGTTATTCCTAAATGCCCTTATTATGAAGCATGTGGTGGATGTCATATCATGCATGAAAATAGAATGATGCAATTAAAATTTAAAGAAGAAAAGGTTAGGGAACTCTTAGTTAGGTTTACAGGTCGTAGTGATATCAAATTTTATCCTATTATTGGTGGTGATGATTTTTATTATCGTAATAAAGTTATTTTTCATGGTAACGGTTCTAAACTTGGATTTTATAAAAATAAAAGTAATGAGTTAGTAGAAATCAATGAATGCATGATTGTAGATAAAGATTTAAATAGGATTTATCAAAATATTTCTGATTTTATAAAAACAAATAGTGATAATAGTATTGAAGAAGTTTTACTAAGAAAATCGTCTTTAGGTAAGTATTTGGCTTCAATTAAGGGAAATGTTGATAGTAAAAAAATAGTTTCTAATCTGGAAATGGTAGATACAATTTTTATTAATGATATTTTAATTAAAGGAAAAGAATATATAGAAGAAGAGATAGATAAAGTTAAATTTAGGATTTTTAAGTCGTCATTTTTTCAAGTTAATTATGATATGATGCTAAAATTATATGGCTTAGTAGTAGATTTTTATAAAAATAATAAGCATCATAATGTTTTAGATTTATATTGTGGAACTGGTACTATTGGAATGCTTGTTTCTAGATATGTTGATAGTGTGGTTGGAGTTGAAGTTGAACCCTCATCAATTGTAGCTGCTAATATAGCTAGCAAGATTAATAATATTTCAAATATCACATTTTTAGAGGGAAAAGTAGAAGATAAGATAGATTTATTTACTAATATAGATTCTATTATTGTTGATCCACCCAGAAGTGGTTTGGATATTCATACTGTTAAATCTATTTTAAAAATAAATCCAGACACTATTGTTTATATATCGTGTGATCCAGTAACACTTAGCAGAGATTTAAAATTATTATTGGATGATTATAATATTTTGGAAGTTCATCCTGTTGACATGTTTCCTAATACTTATCATGTGGAAACGGTTTGTGTGATGGAAAAGATAAAAAGTGTTAAAGAAAATTAAAAGTATATATAAAAAAATATAAATATGAAAAAATTGATATTATTATCTTTCGATTCTAATATTTATATCATAAAATTTAATTTAGACGTATAAGTATCTTCTTTTAGGGTTGTTTGATTACTTACATTGTATTAAGATATAAACTTATATGTCTTTTATTATGAAAAAAGTGTATATAACATTTACGTATTATATGCACTTATATTACACTATTATATTTTTTTTAATTACTTTATTTTTTCTATTAGTTTATAAGTAATTTCAGCTGCTATTTTTGCTGCTTTTTCTTCTTCTTCATCAACACCATCAGCAAAATCAGAAATGGAACGAATTATTATAAACGGTATATTATTTTTTCTGGCTGTATGAGCTATACTTGCACTTTCCATATCAACAGTGATACAACCTGTTTCATTATAAATTCTATTTCTTTCAATATCGTTTGTTACAAAACAATCTCCACTAGCAATACCACCAATTTTATATGGAAGTTTATTTTCTTCTAATATATTTTTAACAAGATTAAATAAATACTCATCAACTTTGATTTTACCATTATCAGGTACATATTCTTCCATAATTCTAGTTGGCTTAAAATCATGATAAGTAGCATAATTTACTAAAATAGTATCAAGTATATTACAGTTTTTATCTAAACTACCACTGCAACCTGAATTGATTATATAATCTGGTTTATAATTATCTATTAAATATTGAGTTAAAATGGCAGCGTTTACTTTACCAACACCAGCTAAACATAAAATTATATTTTTATTTTGATACTTACCAACATAAATACCTGCTTTATCATCCGTTTTTCTTAAATTTAATATTTCCTTATATTTTATAATTTCTTTTTCCATTGCACAAATAATACCTATTGTCATAATGTCACCTCTTAATTATTATACCAAAAAACGTTTAGTGTTGTTGAGTTTTAAATAAAAATAATTTATAATAATTAAATGGAGGATTTGTTATGAAATTTAATAAAAATTTTATTTTTGCAGTTTGTATCATTCTAGTATTACTTTTTATTTTAATTCTTAATAATTTAATTAATAAGAAAAATGATATTTCAAAAACAGATGATTTGCTATCTGGAAAGCATTATGTAGAAATGAAAGTAAAAAATTATGGCACTATTACATTAGAACTTGATGCTGATACCGCACCAATTACGGTTACTAATTTTATTAATTTGGTAAATAGTAAATTTTATGATGGATTAACTTTTCATAGAATTATTGATGGTTTTATGATACAGGGTGGTGATCCTAATGGTGATGGTACTGGTGGATCTTCTAAAAAAATAAAGGGTGAATTTTCAGCTAATGGTATTACTAATAATATTCATCATGAAAGAGGAGTAATATCAATGGCAAGAAATAGTTATTCTTATGATTCAGCTTCTAGTCAGTTTTTTATCATGCATGCTGATAATAGCGAATTGGATGGATTATATGCAGCATTTGGTAAGGTTATAAGTGGTATGGATGTTGTTGATAAGATAGCTAAAGTAAAAGTAGAAGATGATAATGGAACAGTTAAGAGTGATAATCAACCCGTAATAGAGAGTATAAGGGTAATAACAGATGTGGAATAATATAAGAAAGGGTGTAATAATATGAAGCTAATAGTTAAGTATGAAGATGATTTAATTAACTATTTAATTAGTAATACTGACTATACTAAAAGTAAAATAAAGAGTTTATTAAAATATAAATGTATTACTATAAATAATAAAGTTCCTTTGGATTATAAGGTTAATTTAAAAAAGGGACAAGTAGTTGATATTTCTAAAGAGAAAAAGGATACTAAAATAGGTAACATTGATATCGTATATGAAGATGATGATTATTTAGTAGTTAATAAACCTAGTGGCATGTTAACGGTTTCTACCGAAAAGGAAAAGAATAGGACACTTTATCATTTAGTTCGCGAATATATCCATAATAAAAATAAACATAGTAAGATATTTATTGTTCATAGACTTGATCGTGAAACTAGTGGACTTGTTTTATTCTGTAAAGATGAAAATTTAAGAGATAAAATACAAGAAAATTGGGATCAGGTTGCGTTAAGAAGAGAGTATACTTGCGTTGTTGTTGGTATCATGGAGAAAAAGAAAGATAGACTAGTTTCTTATTTAAAAGAAAATAAAGCTAATTTAGTATATGTAAGTAATACTGGTAAAATGGCGATTACTAATTATGAAGTTATAAAGGAAAATAATAATAGCTTACTTAGGGTATTAATAGAAACGGGTAGAAAAAATCAGATTAGAGTTCAATTAAATGAAATAAATCATCCCATTATTGGCGATAAAAAATATGGTAATATAAAAGGAAAAAGACTATTATTGTGTGCTAATCGTTTAGATATTAGAAATTTAAAGACTAATAAGATTTTATCTTTTGAAATTAATATTCCACGTGAATTTATGAGAAATTTATAGCTTAACAAAATATAAAAAGAGAGTTATAATTTGTATATGATATTTGGAGGTAAAAAATGATGGAAGATATAAAAAAAGGAATGAATCAAATTTTTAATGCATCAATTGTGACATCAGTTGTTATATTAGTGTTTGGTATATTTTTATTTATTCAGCCTGATGTAATTATTCATATGATTTCAATTGTTTTAGGAGGAATTATTTTAATACCAGGTATTACGGCATTAATTGATTATGTTAAAAATAAGTATCAACCAAGTTTAATAACTGGTGTTGTTACAATTATTATTGGAATGATATTAATCGTTAATACTAAGCTTGTAGCTAGTATATTACCTTTTATTTTAGGAATATATTTTATAGTTAATGGTATTAACCGCATTCAATATGCTCTTGAATTAAAAAGACAAAGTGTTAATTATGTAGTATCACTTATTTTTTCTATTTTAATTATTATTTGTGGTATTTTATTTATCGTTAATCCGTTTGGTGGAGCATTAGTTATTACTAAAGTTATGGGTATTTTTATGATTTTATATTCAGTACTTGATTTAACTAATTCTATTATTATAAAAAAGGAAATTAATGCTTATAAAAGAGCACATGATGAAATGAAACATGCTGTTATTGAAGTAGATGTTGAAGATGAGTAGTAATGATAAGAAAGTAAATATTTTTAAAGCAAGAAAAGTGTTAAGAATTTTAATTATCATTTTTGGACTTGCTACATTAATATTAGCTATTTATTCATTAGTAAAAAAAACAACTCCTTTATATGCTTTACTAAGCTTTATTATAGAAGTTGTTTTATCAAAAATTAGAAATAAGCTAGATTTTAGTAGGTAAGTCTTGATTGGTAAAATCAGGAATGAAACTTTCACTAGCTGTATCGCCTTCTTGAATGAAGGCTTTTTTTATTCCAATATCAAGTGCATAATTGATAATTTCATCGTAGTCGTTTTCTTCAATTTTATTGTTTAATTCTTTATATTCATTAAATATCTTAGTTGGAGTATATTGATTCATTATACTTATATATACATTATTTTTATATTGCTTATAAAGATAGTGTATTATTTTTTTACTATCACTTTTTAAGGATGGCATCATTAAGTGTCTTACAATTATTCCCTTAGTCATAATACCATTTTTATCGAATTGCGGTGTTCCAACTTGCTTAAACATTTCATCTATGGCAGAGGTTGCTACCTCAAAATAATTGGGTGCATTTGAATATTTTATGGCATATTCATCATTATAATATTTTAAATCGGGTAAATAAATATCGATTAATCCAGCAAGCATTTTAATGGTTTCTACCTTTTCATAGCTACTAGTATTGTAGATGATAGGTATCTTTAATCCTTTTTTCTTTGCTAACTTTAAACCGGGTATAATTAGTGGAACAAAATGTGTTGGTGTTACTAGATTAATATTGTGTGCACCTTGTTTTTGTAAATTTAAGCAAATATTGGCAAATTCTGTTATTGATACCTTTTGTCCAACTTGTTTAGTACTTATTTCACTATTTTGACAAAATATACACTTTAGGTTACAACCTGTAAAAAAAATAGTACCACTGCCATTATTTCCAGATAGACATGGTTCTTCCCACATATGCAGGCTGGCTCTTGCAATTGTAATGGTACTATCCATTTTACAAAAGCCTGTTGTTTTATAACGATTTATTTTGCATTCTCTCGGACACAAATTACAGCATTTTAAAATATCTTTCATATACATCACGCGTTTATTATAACAGAAATATGGCATAAAAAATAATTTTCTTGCATATTTTATAGTAATATGTTAACATTTAGTTGTGGTTAACATAGCCACTGGACTATTTCTTTCAAATTTTTCTTTCTTAATTAAAGATATGGAAAAAAGAAAAAACAGATCCAAGTTTTTTAATTAAGGAGGTAAATTATGACAGAATACAAAGATAAAACTATCAAATGTGTAGATTGCGGATGTGAATTTGTTTTCACTGCTAGAGATCAAGAATTCTATCAAGAAAAAGGTTTTACAAATGAACCAAAAAGATGTAAAGCTTGCCGTGATAAGAAAAAAGCAGAAAAAAATAAAAATAATTTTAATAACAATAATAATTAATATGGTTAAAGATAGAGAAATCTATCTTTTTTTGTTTTTTTATAATATCTTAGCTGAAAGACTTTTAAAATAGTTTAGTAAATGTTAAATTAAGCTAAATATAGTTCTAATTTTAAAATCAAAAAAGGTAATAAGTAATTTTTATTAATTGTAGCAATTATATTTAAAAAATAATTATTTTTAGTATTGAAAAAAAATATAGCTTTGATATAATATTTATAGGATATGAAGATATCTAAATATTATAGAGGAGGGCAAGCGATGAATAAAAAGTCAACTGGATTATTACTTTCAATACTTGGTGTACTTAGTTTAATATTAATTACTACTGGGGTTACATATGCATTCTTTAGTTATGCTAAAGAGGGTACAACTGAAAATACTATTTCAACTGGTACTATTACTTTTTATTATGATGAATTAGAACAAACAGGTTCATCTATTTCTATTACTGATGCTTTACCAATGAGCGATGATGATGGAAAAACTAAGTTAACAGCTACTGGTGAGTATTTTGATTTTAAAGTAACTTCTACCGTTTCTGGAAATGCTAATATTCCTTATATAGTAACAGTTAGAAAAGATTTAGATGCTTCTACTTTGTCTAATGATGATATTAAAATTTATTTAACTGCATCAGAAACTGGACAAACTGTAGCTGGTACTAACTACACTTTAAAAAGTGATAACTCAACTGTTAAGTTGTATAGCGAATTAGCAACACCTAGTAGTGATCAAGTAACTTTACCACAAGGTGTAGATGAGAGAGTAATATTTACTGGAGTTGTTCCTAATGGAAGCAATTATAGTAGCGATTTTCAATTAAGAATGTGGTTAAAAGGTGAAACTGGAGACCAAGCAGATTATTCTCCATATGAGTTTGTACTTAAATCAGCTGTTACTGGTTCAACTGCTTTAAATGCAGATGATCTAATTGCTGCTAAAAGCTTTATTACTTCAACTGCTTATTATGCTTTAGACGATCAAACAAAAGCTAACTACGAAAGAATAGCATATGTTAATAGTACTACTAGAACATTCTATAGTGTATCTCAAGCAAGCGCATCAGGATTTAGTGCTGGTGACGGTTATGAAGCTAGTGAACAATTCTATTCATTGAATGGTCAAGCTTTCAAAATCAAAGTTAATGTTTACGCTAATGCTAAAGTAGTAACACAAGCTAACGGTCAATAAAAAAGGTATTTATTAATATCTTTTTTATTTTACATAATCTCTAGATTTTTCTAGAGATTTTTGTATGTTTTAATTTTTGATAATATTAAAAACGATTGTATTTAAAATTTTTAAAATCAATATCTTTATGTAGTCCTTAATAATTTATTTTGGTATAATGTTAATTGAAAGATGTGATAAAAATGATAGATTTTTTAGATAATGATAATTTGATAATTTGTCCTAATGAATTAAGAAAAAGTGTTATCATGGATATGAATAAAAATTCAAAATTAGTTTCATATAAAGTTATGGATTTAAAAGAATTTTTGCAGAATTATTTTTTTTCTTATGATAAACGCGCAATATTTTATTTAATGAAAAAATTAAACTTAAAATATGAGATTGCGTTAGAATATTTAGAATCTTTTTATTATTTAGAAAATAAAAGTTATGACTTAAAGAAATTAAATGATTTAGTTTTACTAAAAAAAGAATTGGAAAGTAAGAATTTATTAATTAGTAATACATTATTTAGAGAATATTTAGGCAGTGTTAATATAATTATTTATGGTTATTATGATTTAGATCCATTTTATAAAAAGATTTTTTCTGGATTTAAAGTTAATTATGTTATAAATCAAACTGGTAGTAAGAAAAATGTTGTGTACGAGTTTAATAGTATTGATGATGAGGTAGCATATTTATGTCATGATATAAAGAAAAAAATCGATAATGGTATTTCAATTAATGATATAAAAATAGTTAAACCTAGTAGTGAATATTTAAATAGCTTAAATAGGATATTTAAGTGGTGCCATATTCCAATAGATTTAAGAAACAAAGTTTCTTTATATGATTTACCAAGCGGAAAAGAACTTTTAATGATGATAAAAAATAATAATGATTTTGATACTATTATTTCGGAATTAGAAGATAGAATTGATAAGGAAATTTTAAATTACTTTATTAATATCTTAAATGAATATGTTTTATTTGAATGTAATGTTTTTGAACTATATGATTTAATAAAATATGATTTGATGCATACTTATTTATCCGATAAAAGAAAAACTAATTGTGTTACTATTTGTAATTTAGAGGAACTTACAGAAAATGATTATGCTTATTTAATTGGCTTTAATAAAGAAAATTATCCAAAGATTTATAAAGATGAAGATATTTTAAGTGATGAGATGAAGAGAAAATTAGGTTTATTTACTAGTAATGATAATAATATAAATAGTTTAAATAAACTTAAAATAATGCTTAGTAGAGATATTAATTTAACTATTACTTATAAATTAAAAACGGCTTTTGATTCTTATAATCCATCTTTAATAATTAAAGAAGAAGAGTATGATGTTGTTAAAGATAGTGAAATTAAGTTTGATATTTCTAATTTCTATAATGAGATGATGCTTGCAATAGAATATGATAAATATTATAAATATGGTGTTATTAGTAATACTTTAGAGTATTTGATGCCTAATTATAGAAATTTAAATTACCGTAGTTACAATAACCAATTTAGTGGCATTAATAGTTTAGAGTTTTTAAATAGTTTAAATGATCACTTTACTTTATCTTATTCAACAATAGATCAATATTATCGCTGTTCTTTTCGTTACTATATTAGTAACATCTTAAAGATTAAAGAAGATAAGGTTGATGAATTTTATATGCAGGTTGGAAATATCTTTCATTACGTACTATCAAAATGTTTTGATGCTGATTTTATTTTTGATGAAGCTTGGAATTTTGAAGCTAATAAATACCAATTTACTTTTAACAAATTGATTCTTTTAGAAAAATTAAAACAAGAACTTAAATATGATATTGAAATCATTAATAAGCATAAAAAATATTCTTATTTTGATAGCTACTTGTATGAAAAAAGATTTTCAATCCCAATTAAGAATGATAAAGGCATTTCTTCTGAATTTGTAGGAATTGTTGATAAAATTTGTTATTTAAAGGAAGATAGTAGGACTTTAGTTTCTGTTATTGACTATAAAACAGGAAGTTTACCTTCTAATTTATGCAATATTATATATGGTATTGGTATGCAGTTACCTGTTTACTTATATTTCATAAAAAGAAGTTCACTTTTTCCTAATCTAGAAATAGTTGGTTTTTATTTACAAAAAATTATTAATAAGGAAATGAAGGAAACAAGTAATAAAACATTAGACGAATTAAAAGAAAATGCTTTAAAACTTGTTGGATATTCTACTGATAATGAAGAAATATTACAAAAATTTGATATGACATATGAAGATAGCCAAATGATTAGCAGTTTGAAAAAGAAAAAAGAAGGCTTTTATGCATTTTCTAAGATTTTAAACGATAAACAAATGATTAATATGGATAAGTTAGTAGAAGAAAAAATAGAGTCTGGAGTTAAATCAATACTAGATGGAGAATTTTTAATAAACCCTAAGAAGATTGGTAAAGATTTGGTTGGATGTGAGTTTTGTAGTTATAAAGATATATGTTTTAAGAAAGAAAGCGATTATGTTGAGCTTGAAAAACATAATAATCTTGACTTTTTAGGAGGTGATGATAATGCCTAAGTGGACTGAAGAACAGGAACAAGCTATTAATTTAGAAGGGTGTAATATCTTAGTAAGCGCTGGAGCTGGTAGTGGTAAGACGGCGGTATTATCCGAAAGAGCTTTAAGAAAAGTTAAAGAGGGTGTTAATATTGATGAAGTATTAATCTTAACTTTTACTAAAGCAGCCGCTTATGAAATGATGTTGCGTATCCGTGATAAAATTCAAAAAAATGGTTTTAAAGAACAAGTTAATCGTATTGATAAAGCTTATATTACTACTTTTGATTCATTTGCACTTTCTATTGTTAGAAAATATCATGATAGACTTAATTTGAAAAAAGATGTTTCTATAATTGATGAAAATGCTATATCTTTATTAAAATCGGAAAATTTAGATGAAATATTTGATGAATATTATCATGCTGAAGATAATAAATTTTTAGATTTAATTACTGATTTTTCACTAAGAGATGATAAAGAAATAAAGAAATATATTTTATCTATTAATAATAAACTCGATTTAAAATATGATAAAAATGAGTATCTTGATGAATATTTAGATTGGTACTATAATCGCGATAATGTTAATAAAAGAGTAGAAGAGTATGAACTGGTATTAGTTTCAATAATAGATAAGATAAAATTATCACTAGATAAACTTCAACTTATATTAGATGGCGATGATTATGTTAAATTTTCTGATACTTTGGATTGTTTAGTGGAATCTAGAACGTATGATGAGGTAAAGAAGAATATTGGTGTTAAATTACCTAGACTTCCTAAAAATAGTGGAGATGATGCTAAAAATTCCAAGAAGGAAATAGAGACATACTTAGATGAACTTGAAAAATTAACAATTTTTGAAAGCAAAGAGAGAATGATTTCTGAATATTTATCAACTTATGATTATGTTAAAATAATGATTGATATTATTAAAAAATTAGATAGTAAAATAAATTCTTATAAAATGGAAAATAATGTTTTTGAATTTGTCGATATTTCTAAATTGGCTATTGATTTAGTTGTAAAATATCAGGATATAAGAGATGAACTAAAGAATTATTTTAATGAAATTATGATTGATGAGTATCAAGATACTTCCGATTTACAAGAACAGTTTATTAATTTAATAGAAAATAATAATGTTTATATGGTTGGAGATATAAAACAATCAATTTATCGTTTTCGTAATGCTAATCCGTTAATATTTAAACAAAAATATGATAGTTATGCTAAGGGTATTGGCGGTAAAAAAATAGATTTAAATAAAAACTTCCGTAGTAGAAGAGAGGTTTTAGATAATATTAATCAATTTTTTGATTACATTATGGATGATGATTTTGGTGGCGCTAATTATCAAGAAAGTCATAGAATGGTTTTTGGAAATAATACTTATATCAATGAGGGATTAACTGAACAAAACTATAATGTTAATATATATAATTATAAAGTAGATAATGATTCTAAGTATAAGAAATATACTAAAGATGAAATAGAAGCTTTTATTATAGCTAGTGATATAAAGAAAAAGGTAGACGATAAATATCAAGTTTTTGATAAAGATTCGTGTATCTTACGCGATATTAATTATGGTGATTTTGTTATTTTGATGGATCGCAGTAGTAAATTTACACTATATAAAAAAATATTTGAGTATATGAAAATACCACTTACTATTTTAAAAGATGAAAATATTATGGACCAAAATGAAGTATATTTAATTAAGAACATTTTAAAGCTTGTTGAATGTTTAGATACAAAGCAATTTGGAAATAGTTTTAAATATAGTTTCACTAGTATAGCTAGGAGTTATTTATTTTCTTATTCTGATGATAAGATATTTCATATTATTAATAATGATTTATATTTTGAAACAGATATTATAAAGAAAGCTAAAGTGATTGCTGATAGTCTTTCAAAGGTTGATTTAAAAGGCTTAATAGATTTAATAATTGATGAATTTAATTTTTATGAAACTATGATTACTTATGGTAATGTTTCAATGGGTCTTACGGTTTTAGAGTATTTTCAGAATTTAGCTGATAGTTTACAAAGTATTGGTTATGATTACCATAGGTTTATAACTTATTTAGATTATATTATTGATAGTGGAAAAGAAATAAAGATACCAGTATCTGTTAGTAACAGTAATAGTTGTCAAATTATGACTATTCATAAATCAAAAGGACTAGAATATCCAATATGTTATTATAGTGGTCTTTCTATGTCATTCAATATTAGTGATTTAAAGGATAAAGTATTATTTGATAATGAATATGGAATTATTACACCTTCTTTTATTAATGGTTATCAAGATACTTTTTGTAAGATGCTATTAAAGAAGAAGTATTTGAATGAAGAAATTAGCGAGAAAATAAGACTTTTTTATGTAGCACTTACTAGATGTAAGGAACAGATGATTGTTGTAACTAGCTTAGATGATGAACAAATGCAACTAGAAAATGGTCTTGTTAGTACTACTAAGCGTGAACAATATCGTTCATTTTTAGATATTTTAAAAAGTATTGGTGAGATATTATCAGAATATGTTGTTAATATTGATTTAGATAAAGTTAATTTGTCACAGGATTATCGCTTTTTAAATTCTACAAAACTTGAAAAAGATATGGCTTATAATAATTTAAAAGTATCTGAATATGATAAAAAAGAAATGGGAGTTAATAATACCCATTTTTCTAAAGTAGTTAATAAAATAATAGATAAAGATATTAAAAAAAATATGGAATTTGGTATTAAAATTCATAGATTGTTTGAATTAGTTGATTTTAAAAATATTGATTCTATTAATGAACTTGATATATCAGAGTTTGAAAGAAAATTACTTGTATCATTTTTAAACCAGCCACTTTTTTCTAAGATAAATGAGGCTAATGTATTTAAAGAGTATGAGTTTTATACTGTTAATGAGGCTAACGAAGAACAACATGGTATTATTGATTTAATGTTAGAATATAGTGATCATATTGATATTATTGATTATAAATTAAAAAATATAGGTGATAAGGAATATATAATGCAATTAAGTGGCTATAAAGATTATATTGCTAAAAAAACTGTCAAACCTGTTAATGTTTATTTATATTCAATATTAGATGGTATATTAAATAAAATAGATTGAAAAAAGTTCACAATTTGAACTTTTTTCTTTTTTGTTAAGTCATCTTCCTTTTTATTAAAATAATATTTATAGGAGGTGATGATAATGAAATATCCATTTGAGAAACAAAGTGATTTAAAAGATTGTGGTGTGTGTTGTTTACTTATGATTACTAGATATTATGGTGGTGGTGTATCTAGAGAGTATTTAAGAAACATCACAAATACAACTAAGGATGGTGTTAGTGCATATAATTTGCTTGATGGCGCTAAAAGACTTGGCTTTGATGGCTTTGGTGTTAATTGCAAGCTTGAAGATTTATCTGATAATTATTTGCCTTGTATTGCACATGTGATAGTTAAAAAAAGTTATCAACATTTTGTAGTTATTTATAATATCAATAGAAAAAATAAAATGTTACTTGTTGCTGATCCTAGTAAAAATAAGCTTACTAAGTTATCATTTGAAGAATTTAATAAGATATCTACTGGAAAATTTATTTTGATTAAACCAACAAAGAAAATTACTTATGTTGAAAGAAATAGCTTTTTAAGTGATCTAATATTAAAATTTTTAATAAATAATTATAAAAAAATATTTGTCATTCTATTTATGTCTATCATTTTTACTCTTTTTAATATTTTCTGTTCTTTTCAATTAAAAATTTTAATGGAATATGTAATAAACTATCAAAATATAAATAACTTAATATTTATTGCTTTAGTATTTCTATATTTGATAATTATTAAAGAAACTAGTAATTTTTATCGCAATTATTTAATCAATTGTATAAACCATAAATTAGATAAATACTTAATTTCTAATGTGTATCATCATATATTATCACTTCCATATCTCTATTATAAAAATAGGACTACAGGTGAAGTGTTAGCTAGAATTAATGATTTATCAAGTGTTAGAAATTTGATTAGTAAATTGTTAATTACGGCATTACTTGATGTTGTATTAGCTCTCTTATCCATTATTACTTTGCTTTTATTAAATATTAAGTTAACTGTGATATTATTAATTACTATTTTCTTTATTTTCTCTATTATTTTAATTTTTAGACCATTATTAGAAAGAAAAATAATAAGTAGTAAAAGAAATAGTGGTGATTTAAATTCTTATCTAGTAGAAACAATAGGAGGTATTGAAACAATAAAAAACCAAAATATTCAACCTTTTATTGAAAAAAATTTTTTGCTCAAATATTCAAAATATAATAAAACTAGCCTTTCATACAATTATCTATATATTGCTTCACAATTTTTAAAAAGTATTATTGAAGAATGCGGGACATTATTTATTTTAATTATTGGGAGTTATTTAGTAGTAAAAAGTAATTTTGATGTTTTAAATTTAATTGTCTTTATTACATTAATGAATTATGTTTTGGAACCTATTAAAAATTTAATGGAATTAGATTTATTGTATAAAGATGCTAAAATGTCACTTTTAAGAATTAGTGAGTTATATGAAGTTGAAGAGGAACGGGTACAAGATATGAATGCTAATATGGTATTATCAGGTAAGATTAGTACTAATCATTTAATGTTTTCTTATAATGGTAAAGATCTTTTATTGAAAGATGTTAGTGTTAATATAAATCCAGGTGATAAAGTATTAATATATGGTAGTAGTGGTAGCGGTAAAAGTACTTTTGCTAAAATATTATCTAAGCAGTTATCTATAAATAATAAGTTATTATATTATGATTCTAAAGATATTAACTGCATTGATTTAATGAATATTAGAAAAGAAATATGTTATATTTCACAGCAAGAGACGTTATTTACTGATTCAATTTATAGGAATATAGTACTTGACAAAGAAATTGACTATGACACTTTTTTGGATACTGCAAGTTTGTGTATGATTGATGAATTTGCAGAAAATAGTATTATGGCTTATGATTTGTTATTAGAAGAAAATGGGTTTAATTTAAGTGGAGGTCAAAGGCAAAGAATTATATTAGCAAGATCTTTATTAAAGAATGCAAGTATTTATATTATGGACGAATCATTAAATGAATTGGATGTTGAAAAAGAAAGAAAAATCTTGGAAAAATTATTTAATATTTATAAAAACAAAACATTTATTATTATTTCTCATAGATTTCATAATCAAGATTTATTTAATAAAAAATACTGTATTGAAGATGGAGTAAGTTATGAAAAGTAACTTTGATATAAATGATTATGAATTAATGCATGGTGGTGATAAAAGAACACTTTTACCTATAATAGTAATACTATTAATGTTAATAGGGATAATAATTATACTATTTAATTTTAAGTTTAAAGTATATCAAAAATATGAATTGGTAAAGAATGATAACAATTTTATTATAATTGCTATAAGTCAAGATATTAATTTTTTAGAGTCTAATAAGTTTATATATATTAATGGCGATAAATATATTTACGATGTTTTAACAGTTGATTCTGATTATTCAAATATTGAAAATAGTATATATCAGACTTTACATATTAATGTAGTTAATTATATGACTGATTCTATTGTTAGTGATGCGTATATTTTAAGAAAAGATGCAACAATTTATAGTATGATTATTAATTTTATAAAGGGAGGATTTGGATGAAGAAATTAGATAACAAACAATTAGAAGAAGTAAAAGGTGGTGGTTTTGGCTTTTGGTCGATAGTTGGAACTATTTCAGCTGTTGTATTTATTGTTGGTATTTTAGATGGAATTGCTAGACCATTAAAATGTAATTAGAAAGGAGTAATTTATGAATAAAATAGACGATTCTGATTTGATGTTAATTGTTGGAGGCTTTAATTTAACAGGAACCATTGTAAATGCGTTTATTGGTGCTGGTAAATTTGTTTATTCTTTGGGTCAAAGCTTAGGTAATTCTCTAAGAAGAATTGGAAGCAAAAATTTATGCCGTATATAGGTAGTATAAAAAAGTTTTTGTATAGTCATATAAGATTACTAAAATGTTTACTATTACTTTTTAGTTTGCCAATAATTTTATATATAGTAAATCTTGTTTTAAATACTATATTTAATCTTGGCGTTTATTCTGGTACTTTTTTAAGACTTTTATATAACTTTTTCCTATACTAAAAATTAATCTGTTAAACCTTGTTTCACATGAAGCAGGGTTTAGTTAGTGTAAAGAGTTTTGGGGCAAATAATAAAGAAAGTTGAATTTTATAATAAATTTGATTTTCTTTTTTTATTT
>CAKOXL010000021.1 GCA_934130105.1 uncultured Bacilli bacterium
ATAAAAAAAGAAAATCAAATTTATTATAAAATTCAACTTTCTTTATTATTTGCCCCAAAACTCTTTACACTAACTTTTTAATAATTGATAAATTAGCATATAAAAAGACTGAAAATTTAATTCAGCCATTATTTATTTAGTGTAGTTTTTTGAAATTCTAATCTTAACTTATCAGCAACCGTTACAATAAATTCTGAATTAGTTGGTTTAGCTTTATCTATATCAACACTGTGACCAAATATTTCTTCCATTAGATCCCAGTCGCCACGATTCCAACTAACTTCAATTGCATGACGAATTGCTCTTTCTACTCTGGATACCGTTGTATTAAATTTATTCGCTATATCTGGATACAACTCTTTTGTAATACCACCAATTACCTCAGGTCTCTCATAAAGAATCATTATTCCCTCTCTAATATATTGGTATCCTTTAATATGAGATGGCACTCCCAATTCATGTAATATCTTTGTTATTGAAATTTGAAGATTGTTATGATAAATATCAAGCGACATATTATTATAATTTTTACTTTCTCTGCAATCTTCAATTCTTCTTTCTAAATCTGATAATTCAAATGGTTTTAAGATGAAATAATTAACACCAAGTTCAGAAACTTTACGAATCATATCTTGTGCATTGTATGATGTCAAGACAATTATCTTCTTGTCTATATTTTCTCTTCGTAAATCTTCTAAAACTGACAAACCATCCTTTTTAGGCATTATCAAATCTAAAATAATTACATCATAATCTTGTTGATTATTTCTTGCAACACAAATTCCATTTTCGCCATCGTGTGCTTCTAATACTATCTCAATACTAGCGTGATTATTAAAGTACTCCTTAATCATGCTTATTAATTCGATATTATCATCGATCATAAGTACTCTGATTTTTTTCATATGTTCTCCTTTCGTACTCCACGCAAGTATAATTATACAATAATATTCAACAAAATGATACAGTGAAAATTGACAACATATGTCAATTTTTGTCGAATTTTATTTGTTTGATAATGCTGATATTGCTACATAAGCTATTACTAATAATATAATAAAAATTACTAACCATAATAAAGGATTACTATAATTATCAGTTATTAATTTTTGAAAATCTGATGCAAGTTTTGATATTTTTGTTAATATATCTATTATTTCAATTTTCATTAAATCACCTCTACTAATTTCATTAAATTTTCGATCTTTAAACTAGCATTTCCTATTAAATAACCATCAAGCCCTGGTATTTTATTTAAAGCTACTACCGTTTCATAATTAACACTACCACCATATAAGATTAATGGCCTATATCCTAAAATATTTATTGCTTCATTAGAAATAAAGTTAATAATTTCTTCTAAAGTTTCATTACTAGGAGTATTACCACTACCAATTGCCCAAACTGGTTCATAAGCTATTATTATTTTTCCGCAGATATTTTTTAAAGCAAGTTCTAATTGTCTTTTTAAAACAGCTTTAATATCTTCACCTTTTTTCTCACCTATACATAATATGGGCGTAATATTACTACTTAATAAATACTTTATTTTTTGATTTATTTGTTCATCTGTTTCGTTATAATTGATTCTTCTATCACTATGACCAATAATACTATATTTAATATTATATTTTTTTAATTCATCGTGTTTTATTATATCTTGACATCCTAAATAGTAATTATTTCCGCTAAAATTTTTTAGATGTTCATAGCGCGGACAAATAACTAATTTAATATTCTTAAATTCAAGTTTATTTAATCCATCTATGTAATTTTCAATATTATTACTATCAAAGGAAAGCTTATGATTACTTATTATCCACTTCATCTTTACTTCCCTTAACTTTATCAACAAATTTTTCTAGTAAACCTAATCTTTTTTTCTTATTAGCTATTGCATATTTATATACATCAAGAACAGACTCTGCAAAATATTTTGAACTAAATCTATCAGAATTTATACGTGCTTGTTGTGATAATCTTTTACTAAGTTTTCTATCATTGTATAAATCAGTAATAATATCTTCACACGCTTCTTTAGTAGAAAATATCTTTCCATTTAAATCATCTACAACTGTATTTCTAAAGCTCTCATCATCTATACAGATTGGAACAACACTAGATGCCATAGCTTCAATTACTGTTAAACCTTGAGTTTCAGTATGAGATGCTGTTAAAAATATATCTGACATATGATAATAGTATGGGACTTTATCCCATGGTACTTTACCAGTCATAATAGTATTATTTTCTAAACCATATTCTTTTATTATATTTTTATATTCGTCATAGTCTGGGCCATCACCAACTATTAATAGCTTTAAATTGGGTAATTTGGGTACTAAATCTTTCATCACATCAAGTAAGAAAACAACATTTTTTTCTTGAGCTAATCTACCAATAAAAATCGCAATAAAATCACTTTCTTTAATACCAATTTTTTTCTTCATGCTACTTAAAGCTTTTAAATCAATATTTTCAGTATAAAAACGTTCTAACTCAATACCTGTTGGTATAATATGAATATTTCTATCTACCTGATATTTTTCTTTAAATAAATCATAAGTTTTCTTAGTTGGTACGATTAATTCTGTTGCTGTTTTATCACAATAAAATAAAGTTAAATACTCTACTATCTTTTTGCTTGATTTATCAAAATAACCTTTTGTTATATAATGAATATAATCTTCGTACATAGTGTGGTAAGTATGAACAAGTGGTATATCAAATTGATAAGCTAAAAGCCTTGCAAATGTTCCTATTGCGAATTCTGTTTGTGAATGTATTATATCAAGATTCCAACTTTTTATTTTATTTACAGCCTTTAATGGATATACTGATGTTAATCTTGAATCATAAATACCAGTAGGAACACCTGGTACCTTTAAAACATGTTCTTTTTCATCATACTCATAGTGAAAACTTTCAAGGTTAGCAGTTACAACATATACTTCATGTCCTAATTTTTCTAAGCCTTTTTTTAGCATTACTTCACTAGTTACTAAACCACTAATATATGGTGTATATGTTTCTGTAAATATACCTATTCGCATTTTGTACCATCCCCTTTAATATTAACACTAAATAAAATACCACCCATTATCATCGGTAGATAATAAGAAATACTACGCCATATCAATAATGATGCTTTTAGTAGTGATCCTGATATAAAATTACCAAAAAATTTTAAATAACCAAATTCAATACCACCACTTGCACCAGGAATTGGTACAAAAGAACCCATAATTAAGACATAAGCTGATGCACAAATCGAAGATAGTGGTGTGATATTTACTTCTCCTTCTGCAAGTGCTAGTATTACGAAATGTGGCATTAAATAAGTTAAAAATAAATAAATGATATTATAGATAAAGGTTCTAATACATAAGCCTTTATTTTGTCTTAAATAAGTTGCACCTTCATGAAAATCATCTACTTTTTCACGCCATTCAGCTTGCTTTTTCTCTTTATTTTTAATTAATTTTAATTTGCTTAGAATAGAAATACCTTTTTGAATCATAAAATGATTAAATTTACTATTAAAACTAATTATTATTAATCCTACCATTACTAAAGTGTTTATAAAAAAGCCTAAAGTTACTAATTTTTTTAATATAGTTACATCAGTAAATAAGCTTAAATAATAGTTTATAATAATCGCTATTAATCCAAATGTAACTAGAGCTGCTTGATATATAATAAAATTTTGAATTATGATATTAGTTGCCTTAGTTATTCGCACGCCATCTTTTTTTAACATGTATATTTGCATTGGTTGTCCACCAGACGAAAAAGGCGTAATGCCGTTAAAAAATTTAGTAATTAACAACATTTTATAAGCCTGTTTAAAACGATAACTATATTGATAGCCTTGTATTATTTCTTGATAAGCCCTAGCTTCAAAACCTATTGCTACAAAAAAGCATAATAAAGCGATTCCTATCCAGAAGAAATTAGCATTCTTTAGAGTTTCCACAATACTTGGAAAATCATCTTTTAGGACACATACTAAAACAATTAAAGTTATGATTAATAAGATGATACTATTTTTCTTTAAATTCTTCATTATAGCTCCTATTTTTCATCAATGATTTCTAATCCAGGTAATTTTTTACCTTCTAAATACTCTAAAGTGGCGCCACCGCCAGTTGATGCATGACTAACTTTCTCTTTGTAACCTAGATTAGTACTTGCAGCAACTATATCACCACCACCTAGGATTGTTTCTATATTGTTTTCAGTTAAAAATTTTAGTATTTCTTTAGTTGAATGCTGGTATTTTTCTATTTCATAATAGCCAAGTGGACCATTCCACATTACTATTTTGGCACATTTTAGAATTGATTCTAGATGGTTAATTGTTTTATCACCTAGATCTAATCCTATATCAGATTCATTAATTTCTGAAATATCTTTATTTTGACTAATGCTATTTTCTGATATTTCCGTTGAAGTTACGATATCCTTTGGTAATATTATTTTTTCACCATATTTATTTAATAGATCTTTACAGTTTGGTATTAAATCTTCTTCTACAAGAGATTTACCAACTTCATAACCAATGGCTTTTAAAAATGTAAATGCCATAGCGCCACCTATTATAATAAAATCAGCTTTGGTAACTAAGTTATTTATTACACCTAATTTATCAGATACTTTAGCACCACCTAAAATAACTACATATGGTCTAGATGGATCATTTAGTTTTGATAGATATTTTAACTCTTTTTCTACTAGAAAACCTATTCCATTTGGTAAGTTACTAGCAATACCAACATTTGATGCATGACTTCTATGTATAGTTCCAAAAGCATCATTTATAAAAATGTCACTAAGAGAGGCCCAATATTTACCAAGTTCAATACAGTTTGAACTTTCTTTCTTATCCTCTAAATCTTCAAAGCGAGTATTTTCTAACATAATAACATCTTTAGGTTTCATATTAGAAATTGCATCTTCTACTTCCTTACCTCTTGTTTTAGGAATAAATGTTACGGGTCTTTCTAATAGTTCGCTTAATCTTACAGCTATTTGCTTCAAACTATTTTTAGAAAGGTCTTCTTCAGATTTAATTCTACCTAGATGCGATAACAGAATTAATTTAGCATTTTCATTAATACAGTAATTAATAGTTTCTAAACTTTCTTTGATCCTGTTATCATCTACAATTTTTCCGTCTTTTAATGGAACATTAAAATCACAACGAATAATTACCTTTTTATTATTTAAATCATAATCTTTAACTGTTTTTTTCATATCATCACCATTTTTATTATACTCTATATTAATAGAACAAAAAAATAAAATTAATCTTTTTGTTTATGTTTACAGTTATTTTCCAAGTTTTATACCTTTGAAATAAAATATTTTATATTTAAAATAAGAATAAGATATAAAAAATAACTATTTAATTACTATTTTGTATATACTTATTTTAACATACTTTTTTAACTATGATAATTATTTTTAGTTTACCAAAAGGTTTGTTTTAGTTTAAATTAAATCTATTAGAGTTTTTTAGAAAAAATTTTAAACTAAACAACAGATTTTTTATTAATTATATCAAATAAAAAGTGGAACATTTTTTATGTCCACTCTTATGTTAAAATTTTAGTGACTTTATTTTTTTAAATACAATTCTTATTAGATATTACATTTTAGTCATTAGATACTCTGCTACTCTTACCATTTGTGAGGTATATGAATTTTCATTATCATACCAAGCAACTACTTGAACTAATGATTTTCCATCTTGTAAGTTTATAACTTTAGTTTGAGTTGCATCAAAAATGGAACCGTGTGTATCACCAATAATATCACTGGATACAATATCATCAGAAGTATATCCAAAGGAATCTGATTGTTGATTTTTCATATAATTATTAATATCTTCTACTGTAACAGTTTTCTCTACTACTGCATCTAGTATTGTTAGTGAACCATCTGGTACTGGCACTCTTTGAGCGCTTCCTATTAATTTTCCTTCAAGAGAAGGAATTACTAAGCCAATTGCTTTGGCTGCGCCAGTTGAATTTGGAACTATATTAATTGCTGCTGCTCTTGATCTACGGAAATTACCTTTACGATGTGGTCCATCTAATAACATTTGATCACCAGTATAAGCATGAATTGTTGTCATAATTCCTGATTCTATTTTAGCATAATCATTTAATGCCTTTGCCATTGGAGCAAGACAATTAGTAGTACATGATGCTGCTGAAATAATAGTATCTTCTTTAGTAAGAATATCTTCATTTACTCCATATACAATAGTAGGAACATCTCCTGCTGGAGCTGAGATAATTACTTTTTTAGCACCAGCATTAATATGTGCTTGTGATTTTTCTTTACTAGTAAAAAAGCCTGTACATTCTAATACTACATCTACTCCTAGTTCCCCCCAAGGTAAATTATTAGGGTCAGCTTCCTTAAATACCTTTATTTTTTTATTATCTACAATTATAGAATCATCAGTATTACTAATCGTATCTGCTAATTCGTATTTTTTTTGTGCTGAATCATATTTTAGTAAATAAGCTAACATTTCTGGTGATGTTAAATCATTGATGGCTACAATTTCTATATTTTCCTTATTAAACATTTGTCTAAAAGCAAGTCTTCCAATTCTACCAAACCCATTAATTGCTATTTTCATATTTTATATCATCCTTTCTATTTCATTATATAATTTTATCCCATTTTCTTCAATATATTCAACATTCACTATACATTAATTGTCATAATTAAAATTAATTGTGGTTTTAAAGATTAGTAATTAAAATATAATTTTAAATTTAATTAGTAAAATAAAAAGAGATATCCACAAAACTGTTGATATCTTTTTTTTGATAGTTTTTAAAATAATATTAAAAGCACTATACTTTAAAACAGCCACCACCAATAAATTCTCGTAGAATAGAATCCTTTGGTATTGTCTCAGATGAAATTGGTAAAAATAGTCTTAAGAAATTGATTAGGCGAATAGCGTCATTATAATATGGTGAAGTTGGTTCCACTGAATATAGAAGTGGTTCTACAAATGTTTTTAAAACACCAAGCTCATAAATCATAGCCGTATTAAAAGTATAATCAGCTTCATCCTGATATGGGAAAATATAGTTTTCCTCACCATTTCTTACCTTTGGCCAACTTTTTAAAGTATCTTCAACGTTATTTCCACGAGTTCTATTATCCCTCACAATACGGCGTAATAAACGATTATCTGTTGTTGAAATTCTAGTATGATTATCTACATTTAATTCTGTTAAAGCAGATAAATAAATAGTTGCCTTTTTTTCTTTTGGAATGTGTTCTAAAACTTTAGGATTTAGGGCATGGATACCTTCTATTAATAAAATATCGTCTTCTTGCATAATCATTTTTTCTCTATATTCTTTTTCACCTAAGATAAAATTAAAGGTAGGTAAAATTGTTTCCTGATTAGATAATAAACTCTCAATTGTTTTTTCAAATAAATCTAAATCAACTGTTTCTAATCTTTCATAATCCAATTCACCATTTTCATCTTTTGGTGTATCTTTTCTATCCACAAAGAAATCATCCATTGATAACATTTTAGGATTTTTTCCTAAACTTTTTAAACATAAGGTTAATTTATTAGTTGTAGTGGTCTTTCCCGTTGATGATGGTCCAGCTAGTAATATTATTTTGGTGTTCTTATTAGCTATTATTTTTTTAGCTAGCTCCATTAATTGATAGTTTTTCATTAATTCATCTATTTGTATCAATTCTAAAATATTACCTGATGATACCTTTTTATTTAAATCTACTACATTTTCTAAATTTAGATTTTTGGCCCAACTTCTTGACTCTTTAAATAGATTAAATATATTTTCTCTATGTTCATAAGGCTTAATACCATCTTTCATATATACTGTTGGAAATCTTAATATAAAACCAAATTCATTTAAGTATGTTAATTCAAAATGAGATAGTACCTTGGTGGTAATTGGCATTAAACTATAAAAATAATCATAATTATTATCTAATTTATATAATGTTAAATGAGTAGATGTTATATACTTCATTATTTGAGATTTTACTTCATCAGCTATATTTTTAAAATACTCCATTGCTTCTAATCTAGATACAGTTAATCTTTGAATAGGAAGAGCTTCTTTCACCATCTCATCCATTTTTATTTTTAAATTTTTAATATCTTCTTCTGTTATTTTAATAGTTGATTCTATATAAATTCCCTTATCTAATGAATGATTTACTTTTAAATCTTCTTTTACTCCAAATAAATCTTTAAATGCACAAATACACATATAAATTAAGCCATTAAGATAAATTTGATTACTACCACGATCTGTTAAATCAAAAAATTCTATATCACAGTTCTTAGTAATAGTATCCGTTAATTCTTTATATATGCCATCTACTTTAGCTACAATTATGTCATATTTAAAATCCTGTTCAAATTGTTTTGAGAGTAATTCTAGTGTTATTCCATAATCAACTTCGTACTGTTTTTTATTAATATTAACTAATAATTTATTCATGTTAAATTCCCCTTTAATCTTTATTTTTTCTATTATTCTTAGCAAGTGATACTAGTATAGTTAAGGTAGTCATTTTAGAAATATAATCTTTATTATATTTTGAATAATCCTTAATACTAGATAATCCTTTTTCTATTTCACCGTAGTAATATCTATCTAGATTATCTAACTTACTGATATCAGTTGGTAGTATTTGATTACTATTTGATTCATTAAGCACATATGATGGTAATTTCATTAAAAAATTTAGCTTATCACAATCGACTGTAACTATATCTTTTAATTCTGAAATTATATCAACTGGTAGTAATTTTCGCATAGAAATAGAAAATTGCGAAGCATTGGTTTGATAAAGCATTTGCATAGTTTTAAAAACATCTTCGCGTGTTCTTAAACGTTCAGTTTGATTTTTAATTCTTTCAAAAACATTTCTAATAATTTTTTTATCTACTTCACTAGGACGATTTTTAAGTTTTTCTATTGCTTGTTTTTCAGTTATATCTAATTCTTCTAAGCTATTAGCTGATTTTATTTTATTGATCTGTAAATCTTGGAATAATTTATCATCATTTAATTGTGACAATCTACAAATTAGTTTTTTCTTTTTTTCAAATAGCTCTTTTTGATATTTATTTTTTTCATGACTTAGATTGATGTATGAATCGTAATCATTTTTTATTTTTTTATTTTTTATTATTCTTTTTATAAAATTATTATTTATAGAACTTATTTCCTTTTCAATTAAAGCTAATTTCTCATCAAATTCATTGTATTTTTCTATTTCTTCCTCTTGTAGTTTAGTAAGATCCGTTTTTATTTGTTCTTTTTCTGTTAGTTGATGTTGTTTTTCGCTAATTAATACTTCTTTTATAGCTTCTAACATTTAGTCACCTTCTATTCTTAATTATTGTAGCATATTTTGTCTAACTAATAAATGTATAATTTAGTATTGTTTACACTATTATAATTATAGGTGATTAATTATGAGTTTAGTACCAATGGTTGTAGATAAGGAAGTTAATGGTGAGAGAAGTTATGATATTTTTTCTAGATTGCTAAAAAATAGAATTATTTTGCTTAGCGGCGAAATAGATGATTCTCTTGCTAATAGTGTTGTAGCCCAGCTTTTATATTTAGATTCTTTAAATCATGATGATATTAGCATTTATATTAACTCTCCTGGTGGTTCTGTTACAGCTGGTATGGCTATTTATGATACTATGAACTTTGTAAAAAGTGATGTATCTACTATTTGTCTTGGAATGGCAGCTAGTATGGCAGCATTTTTACTATCAGCTGGAAAAAAAGGGAAACGTTATATTCTTCCTAATGCTGAAGTAATGATACATCAACCTTTAGGTGGTGCCCAGGGGCAAGCAACTGAAATTAAGATAGCAGCAGAACATATTTTAAAATTACGTGATAAACTTAATCATATTTTGGCCAAAAATACTAATCAAAACATTGAAACTATACAAAAGGATACAGAACGTGATAATTTTATGGACAGTGATGAAGCATTAAAATATAATATCATTGATAAGATCATAGAAAAAGAACACAATTAGTGTTCTATAAGAACAGATAAGTAACTAACTTATTTGTTTTTTTATGTTTAAATCATTCTTCTTTTTTTAATTTATTTACAAGTTCTCTTATTTTACGAAATCTATGGTTTAAGCCTGATTTAGTAATGGGTTTTCCTGTTTCATAGCTTATTATTTCACTCAATTCTAAAAGTGATGATTCTGGATATTTTAATCTATACTCAATTGCTTCTTTAGTTTTATCATCTAGTACATCAAAACCCAATTTTTGCTTCAAATAATCAATTTCTTCAATTTGCTTAGATGCATTTTCAACTACTTTATCAATATTAGCTTGTTCACAATTATTAAGTCTATTGGTCATATTTTTATGATCTCTATAAATTCTAATATCTTCATAGTATAAAACTGCTTGATTAGCATTTATTATTCTAAGAAAATCTCCTATTTTTTCTGCTTCTTTGATATACACCATATATCCTTTACCACGTGATAAAACTCTACTATTTAAATCAAACCCATTTAATAATCTTGATATAAGTTGAGCTTCTTTTTTTTCCTCGATTAAAAATTCTAAATGATATCTAGCTGTTTTGGGATCATTGATACTCCCTCTTGATAAAAACGTTCCTCGTAAATAAGCCCTAATTTCTTCTTCTGAGTCTATTATATAACTGCTTGGCTCATCTAAAAAGTTGCCAGCATCATCGATAATTGATAAGTCTTTTAAAATAAAATCAACTTTATCATTAATCATTATTAAATACAAATTATTTTTACTGAAATTCATATTTTTACGACATTCAATTTCACAAGTTACGTCATAAATTTTTTTTATTAATTGATATATTCGTTTAGCAACCGTAGCATTTTCTGTTAAAAGGTCAATTGCTTCATCAGTACAAGTACCATTGTTTCTTAAAAAGCCTGATAATTCTGATATGTTTTCTGAGCGATTATTTTCAAGCCTTGAGATTTCTTCTTTTATTGTGGTTGTAAATGACATATAATCACCTCATTAAATATGAAAAAATAATTGAACTTAGTTTTAAACTATTATGTCGTATTGTGTTATCTAAAGTAATAAGTAAATTTTCTTCAATTAGTTCAATATTCATATTTGCTAGATTTTCATAATCTATTAAAACAGGATCCTTTTGCTCTTTGGTTTCATATTTCTTTAGTATTTCTTTATCTATTTTAGTGTTGCTTGCTACTACTACATCAATTGTATTAGGTCCTAAATATTTTTCTAATACTTTTATATGATCGCTTACGCCAAAATTATCTGTTTCTCCTGGTTGAGTCATAGCATTACATAAATACATCACTTTGGCTTTAGAATTATTTATTCCATCAACAACTTCCTTGCAAAGTAAGTGAGGAAGGATACTTGTATACAAGCTACCCATCGATATTATGATTAGATCAGCCTCTTTTATGCTATTTAAAACTTCTTTTTCAACATGTGGTGTTTCTTTATAAAAGATTCTCTTATATGATTTATTAGCATGGGTTAAGTTATCTTCACCTTCAATTATATCACCATCAACTGTCTCACCCATCAGTGTTAAATAATCTTCTGAAAGAGGTAACACCTTATGCTTTACATCAAGTAGTTTACTTAAATATTCAATACTAGTTTTAAGACTTTTTGTTTTATTAAGCATCGCAGTTAGCACTAAATTACCAAGAGGATGGCCATCTAAATCACTATATGTTTGAAAGCGATATTCCATAACACTTTTTATTTCATCAGGTAGTTCAGAAAGATTACTTAAAACTTTTCTAATATCACCTACTGCTGGTGTTAAAAATTCTTCTCTTAATTTACCAGTGGAACGTCCATTATCAGATACAGTAATGACAGCCGTTATATCTACTGGGAAATCCTTTAATCCTTTAAGAAGGCTTGATAAACCAGTACCACCACCAAATACTACTATTTTCTTTTTCATATAACCACCTATCTTTGTTTTATTATATTGTTTGCTACTATTGCACCTTCACTACAAGCAGTTACTACTTGATATAAGTCTTTTTTTATACAATCACCAATTGCATATATTCCGGGAATGTTAGTTTGATATTTTTCATTTACATTTACATAGCCTTTGTCATCCAAAATATTTAATTTTTCAAAAATTTTAGTATTTGGCACTTGTCCAATATATTCAAAGCAACCATCAACTTTTATTTCCTGTTTATTGTTATTATTATCTTCTAGTACAATACCAGACAACTTATTATTATCTGTTTTAAATTCTACTACTTTTCTATTTGTTAAAATATTGATATTTTCTACATTCTTGACATCATTTACTAAAGCATCTGTTGCATTAAATATGTCTCTTCTATGAATTAGTGTAACATCACTACATATTTTAGATAGATAAATTGCTTCCTCTAAAGCTGCTGTTCCACCACCGATAACGGCTACTTTCTTATCTTTATAAAGGCTGCTATCACAAGTAGCACAAAAACTAATTCCACTACCAACTAGCCTATCTTCTAGTTTAACTTCTAACTTTCTAGGAGATCTACCAACAGCAATAATTAAGTTTTTGCATTTAATTTCTTCATCATTTGTTACTACCGTAATATTGTCTTCTTCTATTTTTACCTCTGTTGCCTTTGTATACTTATAGGTAACACCTAAAGATAATACCTGATTATAGATATTTAATGCCAAATCAGCACCAGTAATAGAGGAAAAACCTGGATAGTTTTCAACGGATGATGCTAGTGTTATCTGTCCCCCTGGTACACCACTTTCTAATATACAAATATCTTTACGTGCTCTTTTTAAATATATGGCTGCTGTCATTCCAGCTACGCCAGAACCTATAATTACTGTATTATACATAGTGCCTCCTTAAAATAATATTTCTTTTTCTTCTTTATCTTTATATAAGTTATCAAATCTTGTCCCTTTTTTACACAAAATTAACATTAATACGCCAACGATTATTAATATAATAGAAACTATTTGTGCAATACGGAAGTTTCCTAACATTAAACTATCAGTACGCATTCCCTCAATTACGATTCTTCCTATGGAGTACCAAATAAGGTATACACCTGTTAATTGTCCGTTTTTCAAATATTTATATTGTCTTACTATCAATAATACAAAAAAGCCTAATAAATCCCATATTGATTCGTATAAAAAAGTAGGTTGACGATATAATCCATTTATATACATACCATTTATTATAAAATCAGGTAAACCTAACTTTTGTAGGTTTTCTAATGTTGTAACAGCACCGTAAGCTTCACTGTTAAAAAAATTACCCCATCTACCAATTGCTTGTCCTAATATTAAACCAACAACAACAATATCTAAAACTTTTAATACCTTTGCTTTATATTTTCTACAATATAGTTGTACTGTTAATAGGCCAAAAAGGATTCCACCATGGATAGCTAGGCCACCATTCCATATTTCTAGTATTTCTAATGGGTACTTAAGATAGTAATCAAGGTTAAATGCAACATAGTAAAGTCTTGCACCAATTAGTCCAAAAATGGCGGCATAAAATATTAAATTGATAATAAAGTCTTCATTAATATTTTGTTTTTTTGTTTCCCTTAAAATCATTAGGCTGGCAAAGAAAATACCTATAAAAATGAAAATTGAATACCAATATATTTGTATGAATCCTAAATCTAATGCTACTCTATCCATTTTTCTTTATCCTCCTCATAATTGGTATAATTACTACGTTTTCTATAATAATATTCATAACTGATATTAAAATAGCTAGGAAAAAAACTGTCCATATTCCATTAATCTCAAAATGGGGTCCTAAAATCCATTCGGTTAACTTCAAAATAATCACGTTAATAAAAGGATAAAATAGTCCTAGCGTTATTCCTGTTATTGGGAGTGTTAATCTAAAAATAATTGGTTTTACTGTTTTATTTAAAATAAATATAATTAAGGTAGCTAAAACGCCATATAAGTACAAATTATTATCATCTATTTTAAAGCTATCAAAAAATGTTGCTACTAACATTAAGATAATAGCATAGCTTATAAAATGTAGGCTCCAATCAATTACTTTATAACTTATTCCTTTTATATCATTTTTCATTTAATCATCCCTTAAGTATTTTTTCTAAGAATTCTCCTGTTGCTGACTCTTTTACTTTCGCAATTTCTTCTGGTGTTCCAGTAGCGATTACTTCACCACCACCATCTCCACCGGTTGGCCCTAAGTCAACTATATAATCAGCACACTTTATAACATCTAGGTTGTGCTCAATTACTATTACAGTATCTTTATTATCTACTATTTTTTGAATAATTGCAAGTAATCTCTTAATATCAGCACTATGAAGACCAGTTGTAGGTTCGTCCATAATGTAAAGTGTTTTACCAGTTGGCTTTTTCTGTAATTCTTTGGCTAGTTTTACACGACCAGCTTCTCCACCTGATAAAGTTGTAGCACTTTGTCCTAATTTGATGTAACCAATTCCTACATCTTCTAATACTTGAAGTTTAGATTTGATTTTAGGAACATTTTCAAAGAATTCTAATGCTTCACTTACACGCATATCTAATACTTCCGCAATATTTTTGTCTTTATATTTTATTCTTAAGGTTTCACTATTATACCTTGTACCATGACATACTTCACAAGGAATATATACATCTGGTAAGAAATGCATTTCTATTTTTTTAACACCATCTCCACGGCAAGCTTCACAACGACCACCTTTTACATTGAAAGAAAAACGATCTTTTCCAAAGCCATACATTTTAGCTTCTTTCGTAGTTGTGAATAAATCCCTGATTTCATCAAATACTCCTGTATAGGTAGCTGGATTACTTCTTGGCGTTCTACCAATTGGGTTTTGACTAATTTCAACTACTTTATCAATTTCTTCTAAACCAGTTATTTTTTTATGTTTACCTGGTTTTACTTTGGAATTATATATTTTTTGATAAGCAGCATTACATAAAATTTGGTTTACTAAAGTACTTTTTCCACTTCCTGATACACCGGTTACACAAGTAAAAGTTCCAAGTGGAAATTTAACATTAATATTTTTTAAATTATTTTCACTTGCTCCCTTGATTTCAATAAATTTTTTAGTACCTTTTCTTCTAGTAGTAGGTACTTCTATTTTTTCTTTACCACTTAAATAACGACCGGTAATACTATTTTCATTTTTCATGACTTCTTCTGGAGTACCAGCAGCAATGATTTCTCCACCATGATCTCCGGCACCAGGTCCAACATCTACTAAAAAGTCACTGGCTAACATCGTATCAGTATCATGTTCTACTACGATTAAAGTGTTTCCTAAATCTCTCATTTCTAATAATGATTTGATTAATTTTTCGTTATCTTTTTGATGTAATCCTATACTTGGCTCGTCTAGTACATAAAGGACTCCTGTTAGTTTAGAACCTATTTGCGTAGCAAGTCTTATTCTTTGTGCTTCTCCACCTGATAAGGTTCCGGCAGAACGACTTAGTGTTAAATATTCAAGTCCTACATTTTTTAAGAATGTTAATCGAGATAAAATCTCTTTTACTAATAACCCTGATATTTCTTTTTGAGATTTAGTTAATTTTAGATTTTCAAAGAATGGGATTAATTGTTTAATACTCATACAAGTAACTTCGTAAATGTTTTTTCCGCCTACTAAAACTGATAAGACATTATCTTGAAGTCTTGCTCCATGACAGGTTTCACATACAGTTTCTAACATATAGTTTTCTAGCCAATCACGAATCCAAGTACTACTTGTTTCCATGTATCTTCTTTCTAGATTATTGATAATTCCTTCATAGAAATCTTTTTGATTATAAAGGTTACCACTTTTAGAATGATACTGAAAATGGATTACTTCATCACTACCATATAAAATGTAATTCTGTTCTTTTTTAGATAGTTTGCTCCATGGTTTATTCATATCTATTTTATAATGCTTACATAAACATTCTAATCGTTTAAAGTCTAGTGCTTCAGGGTCATCTGTTAAAGTTTTAATGGCACCACCATTTAGACTTTTAGTGGCGTCTGGTACTACTAAATCAGGATCCATTTTTAGTTTTACACCAAGACCTTTACAGTCAGGGCAACTACAGAATGGTGCATTAAATGAGAACATTCTTGGCTCTAATTCTGGAAGTGAGAAATCACAGTATGGACAAGCAAAGTTTTCAGAATAGATTACTTCTTTGTTGCCAACATAATCAATTACTACTTTTCCTTTTGATAGTTTGATAGCTTGTTCAATAGATTCTGATAAACGACTACGAATGCCATCTTTTAAAACAATTCTATCGATAATTACATCAATGTTATCTTTTTTATTTTTTTCTAGCGTAATTTCTTCACTTAAATCAAGCATCTCTCCATTTACTCTTACTCTTACATAGCCTTCTTTTCTTAGATCCTCTAATAAATCTTTATGAGTACCTTTTTCGCCATGAGCGACTGGCGCCATAATAATTAATTTGGTACCTGGTTCATTTTCTAATACTTTATCTACGATTTCATCAACAGTTTGACTTGATATTGGGACATGATGTTCTGGACAATAAGGAATTCCTATTCTTGCGAATAAAAGTCTTAAGTAGTCATAAATTTCGGTTACTGTTCCTACTGTTGAACGAGGGTTTTTAGAGGTTGTTTTTTGGTCAATACTAATAGAAGGTGATAATCCTTCAATAGAATCTACATCTGGTTTTTCTGTTCCCCCTAAAAACTGTCTTGCATAAGCTGATAAACTTTCTACATATCTTCTTTGACCTTCTGCATAAATAGTATCAAAAGCAAGAGAAGATTTTCCACTTCCTGATACTCCAGTCATTACTATTAATTTGTTCTTTGGTAATTCTAAATCAACATTTTTTAAATTGTTTTCTCTAGCACCTTTTATAATAATTTTATCCATACTATCACCTTTTTCTGCATGTTATTATACCACAAATTTTCTTTTTTTATTAAAATACATTTTTATTATATCAATAAAACAATTGTTTGAAAATAGTTTTTTGATAAAGAAAAAGTGAAGAAATGCTAATATCTTTCTTCACCTTATTATTTAATTATTAATTACATACTCTAAACTTACGGAATCTGTTAAATCATCATCTATACTTGCTGTTATTAATTTACCTTCATCCTGTACTAATTCATCACCAATATAACCTATTAGGGTTGTTACATTATTATCTTTATCTTTTAAGTTTATACTTATATTTTTAAGTAAATAGTTACTTCCACTTTCATTATATACTTTGGCCGTGAAGGTAGTTACACCATTATCGTATGTTATATTGGCATCTTCAAATGATAAACCTGATACTGTTTGATTTCTTAAATATCCCGTATTAGGATCTGCTAATGTTTTTCCTATTATAAATATTAATAATATTAACACTAATACTATTAATATAATAGCAATATGTTTTTTATATCTATTAAACCATACTTTTATTTTCTTATCCATTTACATCACTCTCCAACCTATTCTATTTGAGTAATTGTTACTGTACCGTCGCCACCTGAACCGCTACTAGCACCACCAGAATTGATTCCTGAACCACCTTTAGCACTATAACTTCCTGTTGATACATAACTATTCTTATAAAAAATATTTATTGAACCACCACCGGAAGCTCCGCCAGCATCAATTCGTCCGTTACCATAACTTGATGTTGCTTGATTTGATGAAACACCATTGGAACTAATGATACTATTATTTATAAATGAATCAGCATATATGTTAAGTAAACCACCAGTTCCATTTTTGGTTTCAAGACTTGTAATTCCCATACGATATGTTTCATACCCTCCAGATGGATTACCTATTCCTCCTAAAGATATTTGGCCATAGCCTGATCCATTGCTAGAGTGAACAACGCCATTAGAACCAGCTCCACCTATATCACTTCCTGCAGCTGATCCAGCATACCAACCGTTACCACCATCACTATTAGCTGATCCACTTCCAGCTCCACCTGAGTAGCTTGTACCAGTGCCACCTCTACCAATTACAACATTTGCTGACCACTTTCTTCCAGCACCTGTACCGCCGCCACCAGTTTGACGTCCAACCCCAGATACACCATTATTTCCGTTAGTCGTTGTTCCAGTTCCTGCGGTTAAAGCAATTGCACTTCCACCTAATGCTCCAGTAGCTGGTACATATTCATATGTTCCATCTTCATTTTGCCATAAAAATACATTTTGACCTTCTGCTTTAGCTCCATGTGAATTATCAATTGTTCCATTATTTGTTAATGTACCAGTTACGTAAATGGTAAAACCTTTTGGTCCACCATATTCATTATAATATGGTCCTACTGTTACTCCACTATCTATTGTTAGATTGCCATTAACTTTTACTACTACCATATTTTGGGCATTTGTTGAAGATGTTGCTACATCATCGCTATCACCAAAGATTTGATCGCTAGTAAAATGTTGATCACCATTATATACATACACATGTACTGGATATGTTTCATCATTAGCAACTATACTATATTTACCAGACATTATATTATCGTCTTGTAATAATCCTAAGATACTATTATTAGGTTCTTTTTCTTTTACAATAAGATTTTTAGAAATGGTACTTGTTTTTCCAGCAGTTGATGTTACAGTACATATAATTTCATATTCTCCTACTTCTAAGTCTTTTGTTGTTGTAACTATATCATCACCTATTTTACAACTTGCACTTCCTCCACTTTTTCCTACTGTATATGAAGTTGGTAAGTTATATTCTGTTTTTTCAACAATTTCATCTGGCATTTCCACACTAACTGTTGGTTCTTCATTATCTATTTTCGTAATTTTAAAGCTACTACTTGCTACTATTTTATCGTTATCCACACTTCTTGCTATTACTACACTTTCTTTTTCCACAGTTATTGGGGATAAATATTCTATCCAACTTTCTCCTAAGTCTAGGCTATATTCATTTTTATATCCTTCTGGATAAGTTATTATTACTGTTTTAGTTGTAGTCCAAGAAACATCATCTATTTCTATAATTGGATTATTATTAGTAGTATCATCAAGACTTACTTCTCTTACGTTTATTTCTTTGACATTTAATGCACTACTTCCACTATTTACAACTATCTTATAACATTTTTCTGGTAATCTAAATACCGTTATTGAATTAATAATAGTTATAGTTTCTATTTCGTTATTATCAACATCATATAATTTAATATTAGCACTAGCTGAAATATTATCACCAAAGAAGAATCTTATATCTTTATTAATTAGTTCATTAGATACAGTAAATATTTTATTTGAATTAGCTGGTATTGTTACTACTGTTTCTTTATTATTATCAAATGCTTCTTTATCTATGTTATCACTTGATATACTAACTGTATAAGAAACTATATCTGTTTCTTCTTGATTACTATTTATTCCCTTAGCTAATATTTTAGTGCCATCATTAACCTTAAATGGTTCTTTATACTCATTCCATGTTGATCCATTATCTAGTGAATATAATTTCTTTGGTAAATAAGATAAATAATTTATTGTTACTAAATTATAATCTTCTTCTATACCATTACTAGTTAATTGTGGATAATACTTTTTACTGTTAATTGTTGGCTCATTTGATGCTGATATTTCATAAATAGACATATTTGCTTGGTACTCTCCATACCATCCGTTAGCTGAAAATACTATATATTTTGTTCCTTGAGGAATTCTTATTTTTCCATCTAAAGTTACGTTGGCATACTCTAATGTTTCAAGCACTTCATTTGATTGATTATAAAATGTTATATATGTTCTGTATCCACCTTTTTGATATGATACTATGTTAACGTACATATTTTTTCCTTGCATACTTTCATCTACATATATTATACGTTGATTATTCATTGGTATATTTACACTAGTTGTTTTATCACCATCATATGCCTCATCTAGTAATGAATTATCTGGTAAGGTACTTGTGTAGCTTATGACATCATTAGTTGTTGTATTACCAAACCTGTCTATACCTTTAGCTTCTATTTTATCGCCAATTTCTAGTCTAATAGCTTTATTTTGATACTCTTGCCAATTACCATCATTAATTCTATATAATCTTTCTACACTAGTAGAAAAATAATTAATACTAACTGTATTATATCCAACAGCCATTCCATACTCTGTCAAAGTTGGGTAATATTTAACATTTGAAATAACAGGCTGGTCATATACATTAATTTCATAAATAGTCATATTTGCTTGGTACTCTCCATGCCATCCGTTAGCTGAAAATACTATATATTTTGTTCCTTGGGGAATTTCTATTTTTCCATCCAAAGTTACGTTTGCATACTCTAATGTTGTAAGTACCTCATTTGATTTATTATAAAATGTTATATATGTTCTGTATCCACCTTTTTGATATGATACTATGTTAACATACATATTTTTTCCTTGCATACTTTCATCTACATACATTACACGTTGATTATTCATTGGTATATGTGCACTAGTTGTTTTATCATCATCATATGCTTCTAATCCTAAAGCATCACTTGGCATTTGTACTTTGGCACTTGATGTTGCTGTTAGACCTGTATCATTCTTAACACTTTTAGCCATTATAGTTCCACTTTTAACTTCAAATGTTCCTGTATAGATTTCCCAAGTATTTCCATTATCTAATGAGTAATAGTTAGTTATATCATCTCTATTATCATATTCTATATAGTTATCTTGCCCTAATTTCACTCCATATTCTGTTAAAACTGGATATCCTGTTGTTGAATGTATTTTTGGTTGTGCTGGCATATCAAGATCTAATATATAAATATCTTCTGATACTTCTTTAACGTTTCCTGCTTCATCTGTTCCTCT